>CAJLWM010000101.1 GCA_905210415.1 uncultured Prevotellaceae bacterium | reverse complement strand
TTTTGTAGCCGTGCTTCACCGCCAACTGCAGTGCATAGCCATCCTTTATGTTTACCATTCTCATAGGCTCGCCTGATGGATGCATCGGTATCACCGTGGGCGACAACACGCCATCCACATCAAAGACGATGCCTTTGATTTGCTTTAAATCATAATCTATCGAACTCATCGCTCTTTTCTGTCATCAATTAGCATCAAAACTTGCCAATGTGCACCTTTTCCCAAAGCAACTTCTCAGGATCAACAGGGCGACGCACTTCGTCTTTGTGTCCAAGAGTGATCACGCATTCCACTTGTTGCTCGCCTGGGATGTTGAGCAATGCACGCAGCAAATCGGCTGCATCATTGTTGTCCTTGTCAAATCTGCCACGAATCTGCACCCAGCAACTGCCAAGTCCGAGCAATTCGGCTTGCAACTGAATGTAAGTGGCAGCCACCGAAGCATCTTCCACCCACACGTCGCTCTTAAACGGATCGGCACACACCACGATGGCAAGCACGCATTTCTTCAATGGCGCTGCGCCAAATGGCTTGCTTTCTGCCATCTTTTCGAGTGTTTCCTTGTCTTCAACCACCACAAATTCCCATGGGCGGGCGCTCTTTGACGATGGTGCAAGCAGTGCGGCCTCAAGCAATAGCTTCACTTGTTCACCATCAATTGGTTGATCGGTGTATTTTCTGATGCTGTGACGAGTAAACAACATGTCATGAAATTTATTTTCCATATCTAATCAGTGTTTTTTATTCTTTAGATTCTACTTAAAATTATCTTTTTCAAATATAGCACTATTTTTTCTATGCCGCAAACCCACACATTCATAAAATATGTCAAAGTCATATACTTAAAACGGCCCATTCATCGTTAATAATAATATTATAACACTATTCCAACGATGCAACACTACATAACTAAAATATACCGCACCGCCCTGTTATTCATTCTTTCTCTGGCTATCTGCACCGCAAACGCAGCCATCAAGATAGAGGGAAAGGTGTGCGACGAAAGAAATTCGCCTATCGAATTTGCCACCGTACGCGTGGCAGGCACCGCTTTAGGCACCACCACCAACAACAAGGGAGATTACACGCTCTCTGTGTCTGACCGCGACACCCTTATGGTGATTTTCACCTGCATAGGCTACTCCGACGTGAAGCGCCAATTCGTAAATCCTAAGGGTACGATTACCCTTAATGTGAAGATGTATGAGAAAGCGCATACGCTCAACGAACTGCAAGTGACCGACATTAAGCGCCAGACCGACCAGATGCAGACCATCAGCGCGGCAGCAAGCCGCATCACGCCCGATGCCTCGGGCGGCAGCATCGAGGCGGTGCTCACCACCATGGCTGGCGTAAGCTCAAAAAATGAGATGAGCACCCAATATATGGTGCGAGGCGGTTCATACGACGAAAATAGCGTCTACATCAACGGCATCGAGGTATATCGTCCACAGTTGATTAGCAACGGACAGCAAGAAGGCTTGAGTATCATCAACCCCGACATGGTGGGCTCTGTGAAATTCTCTACTGGCGGTTTCTCTGCCGAATATGCCGACAAGATGTCGTCGGCGCTCGACATTCAGTATCGCGAC
>CAJLWM010000100.1 GCA_905210415.1 uncultured Prevotellaceae bacterium | reverse complement strand
TGAAGATGTATACCATATGCCGGTAGGGACGTTGGCATGCCACGTCCGCACAATGCATTGGTAATTAAACCCAAATCGGTCATTAGACCGTAAATGTGGCGATTTTTCTACTGCTTGGAGTCTTTCGGTTTTTATAAGGCATCTTTTGTTTGTTTATAACTCGCAATAGCTTGCTATTACTCATTGAAAAGCAAACAAAATACGCACTTCTAAAATTCCGAAATCCAACCAAGCCCTAATGGCCGAATTGGGTTGATGCTAAACATGTGGCAACGTTTTCGACGCGGTTGTACCGGGTGCCTAAAAAAACGCTGGGCCGGTGTGAAATAAAACCATATTTGTGTGATGGCGCTAATCTATTGATTTGTTTGTAGTATCTTTGCAAAAGGAATAAATATCTGAAAACTAAATAATAAAAATATGCTATTAAATTTCAAGAAAGTTTTGTTGTTTGCGGTTGCTGTGTGTTGCTGCATGGTTAGCAACGCAAAGGGGCATAAGGAGTATGCCGCCAAGGGAGATGCTTCGATAGAGGTTTTCAACAAGGAGAATGTGCGTTTTGTGCCAGATAAATATGGCACGTATGCCGAGGCTGTCGCAGATGGCGTGATTCACCTGGTGAATGGTAGGATAATTCTGAAAAAAATCAACGTGCCAAAATATGAGCGAACTGTGAAGGTGACCGCGAAGGTGACTGTGGCGTCGAATGGCGACCGCTGGGATAAGTCGGGCTCTTGCTTTGTGTTGCCAAAGGGCGCTGCAATCAATCTGATGTCGATTGCAAAGGGTGAGAACAAGTTTCCTGAAGTAGATGAGGCAAAATATGAGAAACTTGTGGGTGTGGTGCCTGGCAAGGACTATCTGCCTACCGTGGAGCTGCTTCGCTTTATGACTCCGTTTGGCGTGGGTCATTTCAGTTCGCCTAACGATACGCTCACGCGTCATCGCCGCCCGGTGTATATCCCAAAGTGGGAAGAATGCGTGGAGTGGCAACAAGACATCACCGACCTTTATCCGCTGCTTGAAGGTGAAGCCTATGTGGGCGTGTTTATCGACACTTGGACTGAAGGCGGATATGTGGCATCGGTGCAACTCGATTTTGAGGAAAGCAAGATAGCTTGCGACAAGCGCGTAGCCACCCATGTGATGCCGTTGGTCAACACCGTTTATTATATCGGCCAAGGTTATCCCGACATTTTTGCGCGTCGTCCGCTGGAGGTTGACTTCAACATGCCAAAGAGTGCTAAGAACGTTCGCTTGAAATATATTGTCACCGGTCACGGTGGCCATAGCGGAGGCGACGAGTTCACACCTAATCTCAATGTGCTGCGAGTGGACGGAAAGATGGTGTGCAGCTACACCCCGTGGCGCGACGACTGCGCATCGTTTCGCCGATTCAACCCTGGCACGGGCGTGTGGTTGATAAAGCGTGTGGCATCGTATATCGGAGAAAATGGCTACACTGAGAAAGAGATAGAAGAACCATTGGGCTCGTCGGATCTCTCACGCTCAAATTGGTGCCCTGGCAGCGATGTGCAGCCAAAGGTGATAGCGCTTGGCGAATTGGCTGGCGGCGCACACACATTGAGCATCGACATTCCTAAGGCACAACCTGTGGTGGGCGATGAGCAAAACCATTGGTTGGTGTCGGCATATATTGTATGGGAGGATGCAGTGTCCAAATAGAAGTGCAACGAATTTCGGGGTAAAACTATGAAAAACACT
>CAJLWM010000099.1 GCA_905210415.1 uncultured Prevotellaceae bacterium | reverse complement strand
CCTATTACGGCGCCTGTGGCCTCGCAAGCCACTGCGATGGCGGCGTTGGCGTTATGCTCCATCAGTTCTTCGCCAAAGGCGTTGATGAAACTGCGTGTGCGTCCGGCAATGCGTATCTTCAGCGGAGTGATGCTTTCCACACGCACGGTGTCGCCTATGCGATAGCGCCACAATCCGTTGCAACTGCTTATCACCATTTCGTAGGTGCGTCCTTGCTCGAGTTCCCACACCGGATAGGTGATGGGGTTGTCGCTCTCGGCCTCTTCTACGGGGATAAACTCGTAGAACACGCCCACGTCGAGCAGCAGGAGCATTGCGTTGGTGTCGTCAGACGATTGTGTGGCGAAGAATCCCTCGCTGGCATTGTATGTCTCCACGAAGTGCATCTTTTCGGCATCGGTGATGGCGCGATATTGCTCGCGATAGGGGTCGAAGCTTATGCCGCCGTGGAAAAACACCTCAAGGTTGGGCCAGACATCGTGTATCGAGTCGGCGCCTTTGGCTTTCATCACCTCGCGCAGCACGGTGAGAAACCACGATGGCACGCCCGAAATGTTGGTGATGTTTTGATTGATGCTGGCACGCACCAGTGCTGGCAGTTTCTCTTCCCATTCGGCCATAAGGGCAGTGTGCTTGTTGGGCACGCGGAAGAAGTTTACCAGTGGATTGATGTTTTGTATGAGATTGGCCGATAGGTCGCCCACCATAGTGCCGCGGGGCAGATTGCTCACCTCGTTGGCAAAACTGCCTCCAAGGATAAATGCCTTACCAGCAAACAGGTGGCTATCGGGATTCATATTCAGATATAGGCTCACCACGTCGCTTGCACCCTGATAGTGGTTGCGTCGAAATGCTTCGCGGGTGATGGGGATGTATTTGCTTTTGCCGTCGCTTGTGCCCGACGATTGCGCAAAATTGATGGTGCGACCTGGCCAGAGTATGTTTTTAGCGCCTCTCACCATGTTCATGATGTGGGGCTTCAGATTCTCGTATCGGGTGAGTGGAACAGAGTTTTTAAACTCGTTGTAGCCGCGAAGCTTGGCGAAACGGTATTTCTGTCCGTATTCGGTGTAGCTGGCTGTCTCGAGTAGGTAGGTGAGTTGTTCACGCTGCACTGCCTCGGCATAATCCACAAATCGTTGTATCTCCGTCAGTCGGCGGCTGAATAGGCTACGTGCAATGGGCGTGAAATTTATCATCTGTAGTAGGGTATAATATTTGGTTCTGTTCGTTTCTGCAAATATACAAAATATTTGCCCAATTCCGTGCCATTTTTTCGTAACAAACCAATTATAAGTCCAACAAAAATCTTAGCCTCGTGATGTGCCACGCTATATTGCCGTGTAGGCAAATATTGATATTGAATTCGTAGTGCAAATACGTGATACACAAAAAATATCAAGGTTTCACAACTGCTTTTGGAGAAATGTGGTTATCTTTGCCATGTGTGAATGTCGAAGATACGGCGCGATAACTTCAAGCTTTCCTTTCACACGATAAAAGGTCGCTTTGGCGACCTTTTGATTGTTTGTATAGGATATCCTGAAAAATCTGCCCGTTCGGCGTGTACCCCAAACCACTATTTGGGTGAAATAATAAAGCAAACAATGCGAATACATTTATGTTGGTTAGAAGCTCACGCAGATAGCGCAGATCAAGCAGATTAATTTTGTGGGGCATGTTTGTTTATTGATGGAATAAGGGGTAGGGACGCGGCACTACCGCGTCCGCATCCGA
>CAJLWM010000098.1 GCA_905210415.1 uncultured Prevotellaceae bacterium | reverse complement strand
CATTTTGTCTATGAATTAGTTGGCTAATTTTATACTATTTACTGAATGTCCCTACATATACGATCTAATGACCGATTTGGGTTCTATTCATATCGCAGATTTTATGAAACCTTAGTTTCAGAAACATGCGATTTTTTCTATAAATATCATCTATCATCACTAAATTTGCAGAACAAATACAAATAAACATATTATGCTACATATATTATCATCAAGCCTGCATCATGAAGAGGTGAAACTGCCTTTTGAAGTGCCTCAATCGTGGGCTGAACAACATCAAGCGGTGGCTGTGCTCACCGGCGGTTCGGAAGGACTGTTTCTGCAACTTGTCAACGATAATGCCATCTCGCTCAGTCAACCCATCTACCTGATTGTGAGTCAACAGAGCAACTCTCTCGCTGCGGCTATGGAGATTCTCACTTGGATAAACCAGCATGGCGGTAATGGCGAAATTCTCACCGAGATTCCAGAACAGGCTGCCGCAAAGACTAACGTTATCGACCGCATAGGCATGATTGGCGCATCAAGCGACTGGCTGATCGCATCACGATACGATCGTGACGCATTGCACAGCAATTTAGGCATCGAGATTGTTGATATCGACATCTCAGAAATCACAAAGATTGGCAAAGTGGATGGCGGCATGCAAGGCGCAACCATCATTTACAACCGCATCAAGGAGCTGATTGAGGAGCATCACCTCTCAGCCATCACTCTGCGCTGCTTCGACCTGCTCACCACCGTGTGCAACACCGGTTGCATAGCCCTATCGAAACTAAACGACGAAGGCATACCGGCATCGTGCGAGGGCGACATTCCTACGTTGGTGACAATGATCGTATGCAAGCGCTTGACCGGATGCCCCGGCTTTCAAGCCAATCCGGCACGCATCGACCCTCGTAGCGGCAAGATGCTGTTTGCCCACTGCACCATACCACTGAGCATGACCACCGAGCACAGCTACGACACCCACTTTGAGTCGGGCATCGGCGTGGCTATTCATGGCGAATTGCCTACTGGAGACTACACGCTCGTGAAAATCAGCGGCAACCTCAACCGCATCTTTGCTGAAGACATTCAACTCACAAGCAACCAATACGAACCTAACCTTTGCCGCACACAAGTGTGGATAGAAGCCTCACCATCAGCAGCAAAGCAACTATTAACCAACCCTATAGCCAATCACCATGTGATAATACCTGGCCATTGGGCAGAATCTCTACGAAAAACAATTTTGGGCTAAACCGATTTTGTCCGTAATATAAATTTTTGACTCACGCCGATTCCGAGGATTATATGATATTGCACAGTGTGCTATTCCTCCCGAATTCAGCGTGAGCCAAAATTTTATATTTACGGCCTAACGACGGATTTGGGTTTATACCTCAGCACCTGCAAGGATGACCCTCTTCACTATCGGCGTGGTGTAAGCATAAGGCACAAAACTTATCGATGGTATCGGTTCGGTGATAAATACGTTTGCCACCTTACCCACGGCAATACTGCCATAATCCTTGCTCTCGCCCATTGCGCAAGCCGAGTTGATAGTTGCGGCATTTAGCGCTTCGGCAGGCAAAAGTCTTAGCTTTATGCAAGCCAACGACACGATAAACTTCATATCGCCCGATGGCGTTGATCCCGGATTATAATCGCTTGCAACAGCCACAGCAAGACCAGCATCAACCATCTGACGCGCCTTGCCATACGGGAGATTTAGGAAGAACGAAGTGCCTGGCAACACAGTAGGCATAGTGGTGGTGCCTCGCAGCAACTCTATCTCCTCTACGGTCATACTCTCAAGGTGATCTACCGACAATGCTCCGTGCTTCACGCCAACCGCCACGCCG
>CAJLWM010000097.1 GCA_905210415.1 uncultured Prevotellaceae bacterium | reverse complement strand
TGCGCCCAAGCGATGAAAACAATTGATTTTGCGCTGATGAAGAAAATGATAAAGAGAATACTTGCTGCTACGGCTGCCGTTGCAATGACGGTGGCGAATAATGTGTTTGCTCAAGATGGAACTACGGCATACAATTTTCTCAATATCACCCCGTCGAGCCATGTGTATGGTCTTGGTGGACACAATATTTCGCTCATTGACGATGATGTGAACCTTGTGGAGCAGAATCCTGCCTTGCTTGGCCCTGAGGTGGAGAAGCAGGTGGCGCTCAATTATATGCGATATATAGGCGGGTGCAACTTTATGGGCGCACGCTATGGAATGGGCATCAATGAGCATAGTGCGTGGGCTGTAGGCGTGCAGTATTTCGGCTACGGATCAATGAAAGCTGCCGATGTTGAGGGTAATATCAACGGCACATTCTCGGCAAGCGATATGGCTTTCAATGCCACTTATTCGCACGATATCAACGAGAATTGGCGTGGCGGTATCAATGTGAAGATGCTTTACTCGAGCTATGAATCGTATTCGGCTGTGGCTATTGCTGCCGACCTGGGTGTGAACTACTATAATCCGGCGAGCGATTTCTCTGCGAGCCTTGTGCTGAAAAGCCTTGGTGGTCAGGTGAAGAAATTCAATGAAAAGTATGATAAGTTGCCTTGGGATGTGCAACTGGGTTTCACTAAGGGGCTCAGTGATGTGCCATTCCGCATAAGTGTTACGGCCACCAACCTCACCAAGTGGAAATTGCCATATTTTAAGCGTTCCGACGACAATAGCACCACTTCTGATTTGGTGAAAAAAGACTCTTTCGGATCAAACCTTTTCCGTCACCTTACGTTCGCTGGTGAATATGCGCCAAACGAGCGTATGTATATAGGTTTGGGATATAACTATAAGACACGCACCGACATGAGCACCTATGCTCGCAATTTCTTGTCGGGCTTCTCGCTTGCTGCGGGCATGAAGGTGAGGGGTTTCGGGTTCGGCATTGCGCTTGCTCAGCCTCACAGCGGAGCCACAACATTTATGGTGAACCTCACCACATCAATCAACGAATTGATGCGATAACCCCAAAAGAACAGTTTCCAGAAAAAATAAGTGCGGCGATAGGAGAGAAACCTGTCGCCGCATGATGCTTTTGGTGTAGGGTTGATTTGGGTTTATTGCACCTCGCAACCCATCTTGGGGTCTTCTATGAGACGCATTAGTCGCACAATCTGTCGGCTGCGCTTGCGCATATATCGCGAAGGGTTGGCAGAATCGCGCGTGATAGGGTTTGGCAGCGAGGCAGCGATGAGAGCCGATTGGCGTTTGTTGAGCGCAGAGGCGTGTTTGCCGAAATGCTCTTGCGCCACAGCTTCGGCTCCGTAGATGCCGTCGCCCATCTCAATGCTATTGAGGTAAACCTCCATGATTCGTTCTTTGCCCCAAACGGTCTCAATAAGCACGGTGAAATATACTTCCAGGCCTTTGCGTATCCAGCTGTGTCCGTTCCAGAGAAACACGTTCTTGGCAGTTTGTTGTGAGATGGTGCTTGCGCCACGGTTGCGTTTGCCGTCGGCCGCCTCTTTTGCGGCGATTTTTATCTGATTGAAGTCGAAGCCGCTGTGCTTCATGAAGAGGTTGTCCTCGCTGGCAATAACGGCCAATGGCAGGTTGTGAGAGATTTCCTCTATTGGCACCCAGGTGTGACTGAGCTTCATGCTGCGTCCGTCGGCATGTTGTTCAGCCAGACGCATGAACATAAGAGGGGTGTAGTATATAGGCAAGAATTTGCCCAGGAGCACGGCTCCGATTGATGATGCGAAAAAGAATATCGTGATTCTTAGGAGTATCTTTTTAATCATTCTCTTCCTGATTTTTGATTTCAGTATGCAAAGATAGTGCAAACGAGAGAAATAGACAACCGAGCTTGCTCGAGTTGTCATTTCCGAGTGCCGCCTATCTTATCCAACG
>CAJLWM010000096.1 GCA_905210415.1 uncultured Prevotellaceae bacterium | reverse complement strand
ACAGGGCGGAAAATCTACCGCTGAGGGCCGCCGCGTGACCATCACTGTGGAAAAGTGACACCCTCTATACCAAACTAAATAAGTAAAAAAAACAAAAAAAAGAATACCATTATGAGAAAGTTAAAATCAATCATGTTAGCCGGCGCCATGCTGTTGGCTACACCAGTGTTCTTCAGTTCATGCCAAGAAGACTCTCCAGAAATCGACTACACTGTGCGAGTGGAGGTTACAAACGACTTCAGCAAGGTTATTGAGGCTATCAACAATGGAGCCATCAAGAATGCTGAAGCAATTGCTAAGCTCACCGCAGCCATCGATAAGATGAACAACGACAATTCAGAAAAGATGGAATTAATCATCCAAGCGCTATCTTCTGTCAACAACACCCTCGACGCCAAGCTCGCACTTATCGAGGCAGCAATGAAGGCGCAAACCATCTCGCTCGAAGGCAAGCTCAACCTTCTGGAGCAGGCTATCAAGAATATGCCTAAATATGACGAGCAACTTAAGGCCATAGTGGCTGCCATAAATGGATTGCCAAACTACGATGAGCAACTCAAGGCCATCGTTGCCACAATCACATCGGTCAACAACACCCTCAGCACTAAGCTCGCTGCCATTGAAGGCATCATCAAGGCTCAAACATTGTCGATGGAGAGCAAGTTCGACGCTCTCGAAGCTGCCATCAAGGCTATGCCAGACAACAGCAACGAAATCAAGGCGCTCAAGAGCGAGATTGCAAACCTTGTATTAGCTGTGAAAAACGGCACCACAACCGAGAACGACGCTTTGGCTATTATCATACAGAAACTCGACGCGCTCAAGGGCTCAATGGGCATTGGCGGTGGTGGTAGCACTTCTGCTTATTCTACCGAGTATGTCGACCTCGGCTTGCCAAGCGGCACACTCTGGGCAACATGCAACCTCGGCGCCAACCGACCAGAAATGATTGGTGAATACTATGCTTGGGGTGAATTTATAACGAAGCCTACTTACACCAAAGACAACTATATCTACAACGACGGCAAGTGGGGCAAATTTAAGAAATATAATGGCTCAGATTCCTTCGAACTTACGGCAAATGACGATATCGCCAATCGAAAACTCGGTGGCGTATGGCACATGCCAACACGAGAGCAAATAACAGAATTATTTGGGAATTGTAATTGGAGGATAGCAACCTACAACGGTGTGAGAGGCGCAACCATAACTGGTCCTAATAATAACCAAATCTTTATCCCATTCGCAAGAATTTTATCCGAAGATAATATACAACATGCAATAAATAGCTTTTCTTTCTGGACAAAAAATCTAAGTAACGAGGATTATAATCGTGCTAATTGTGTTGTATGCGATTATGACAACAACGGAAAAATTCAAGGGGGTGTAGATTATAGATACGACCGCTTTGTGGGAATGCAGGTACGTCCGGTGCGCGAAGGTAAACAAGTAGAAGCAGTGGATCTCGGTCTGCCAAGCGGCAACAAGTGGGCAACACGCAATATCGGCGCCAACAAGCCAGAAGAAATAGGCAATTACTATGCTTGGGGTGAATTGCTACCAAAGACAAATTACACCAAGGATTTCTACAGGTGGAATAAAACCGTAGATGGATATACCAAATATAATAGTTACGACGGTCTTCAGACTCTTGAAGCAAAAGACGATGTCGCCACACAGATGTTCGGCGATGGTTGGCAAATACCAAGTGCAAACGATTTAAAAGAATTGTTCAACGAGAAGTACACTACTCTAAAAGAAACTGAGAGAAATGGCGTGAAAGGACATGAAGTGACAAGCAAGCAAAACGGCAAGTCTATCTTTTTCCCAAAAACAGGTGAGTGGGATGAGTTTAACATTATAGTTCCTGAATATACTATAATTGCATGTAATGAACTTGAAACGTATGACTCTGATAATCAACTAAGCTGGAGAATAGAGAAAACAAATGCCATAGGATTTATAAAACGTTACCAAGGAATTCCGATACGACCAGTTTACACCAAAAAGTGATAAACCCCAATCGGTCGTTAGGCCGTAAATGTTAAGCGTTCATAATCACTAATAATACAAGTGTTCCCGTCAGCCCCCGCTGGCGGGAATTTTTGTGTCCCCGCAGGAGGCATCTGCGGCTGGCGGGGCTGGTGTGTTTTCCGCAGATCGTGGCGGTTTTGTTTCACGCAGATCCCGCAGATTGGGCAGATTTTTTGGGATTTGGAGCAGATGGACTCCATCATTTCTTAAACGACTAGATTTTTTAGTTTGGCGTCAAGGACGTGTACCTTCGGCACACGGCGAGTGAGGGTTG
>CAJLWM010000095.1 GCA_905210415.1 uncultured Prevotellaceae bacterium | reverse complement strand
ATTATGCGGACGTGGCGTGCCACGTCCCTACCAGCGAGTGTTACCCCTGGGCGGTGCGATACCCCTGGCGGGTGGCATCCAAATAATCGTGACGGATGGTGATTATCAGCCTCTCCGAGGCTGGGTGGTTGGGAAACATACCGCACATCAAACAATTCCGCTTCGCTTCATAAGTTTGATGCTAAACATAAGGCAACGTCTCCGACGTTGTTGTATCGGGAGTCAGAATAATCTGGTTAATCTGTGGGCATCTGCGTGAAAAAATTATCATCTGTGGGGAATGTGTTCGCGTATGAGTGGTGATAATGGATTAAATACCAATGCATTATGCGGACGTGGCATGCCACGTCCCTACCAGCTGATGTTATCAATTGTCGGCTTCACCGTTTTTGCGTATGAAAATAATTGGGGTTTTGCGGTATTCCCGAATATATTCAGTAAATTTGTGTGTAACGAAGCAAAAATGATTTGAAGCAATGATAGATAAAAATAAAAACCGCAACTGGGAAATACTCGATAGCGAATATGTGGTTCGCCGTCCGTGGCTTACGGCGCGTAAGGATAAGGTGAGGATGCCTAACGGCGTGGTGAACGATGAGCATTGGGTGATGGAGTATCCCGATTGGGTGAATGTGATTGCTATCACCAAGGATGGAAAGATGGTGATGGAATATCAGTATAGGCACGGCTTGCGCAGATGCAACTATGAGCTTTGCGCCGGTGTGATAGAGGAGGGCGAGGAGCCTGTGGTGGCTGCCAAACGAGAACTGATGGAAGAAACCGGATTTGGCGGTGGCGAATGGCATGAATATATGGTGATTTCGGCTAATCCGAGCACTACCACCAACCTGACGCATTGCTTCATAGCCACTGGCGTGGAGCGATTGTCTGACCAAAACCTTGAGGAAACCGAGGACATAGAGGTGGTGATAGCTACGCCAAGCGAGGTGAAGCAGATGTTGCTCAATGGCGACATTGTGCAGGCGCTGATGGCTGCTCCGCTTTGGCGATTTTTTAATGAGCATCCCGAATTCTGAAACAGATCGCTGATGGGGGCAGGTGCGCTTGCTTCTGCCAGCGAGAAAGAAAAACTGAATACTTTCCGAACATTAGAAAACTTACGAAAAAAGGAAGGGGAAAAACCTAATGAATAAAAGATTGCTGAGTGCGCTTGTGGCACTCTTGCTGATAGTGCCTGCCGTATGGTCGAAGGCACGCCTTACGCCGCACTACAATGTGGCTGGCAACACATATAATTTCTGGTTATATCTGCCCGACGGCTACGAGCAGACTCAGGGCAACACTCCACTGATATTGTTTCTGCACGGAGCGAGTCTGTGCGGACGCAACCTCAATAGCGTGAAGCGCTATGGCCCAATCGATGCCGTGGAGGAAGGTCGCAAGATAGATGCCGTGATAGTGGCACCGCAGTGTCCTGGCGGTGGGTGGAAGCCCGAAAAGGTGCACGCCACGCTCGAGTGGGTGAAGCAGAATTTTCCGTATGATGCCCAGCGCGTCTATGTGGTGGGAATGAGTATGGGTGGCTACGGCACAATCGACTATTGCGCCACTTACCCCTATGAGGTGGCTGCTGGTATAGGTATGTGCGGCGGAGCGTATGTCAGCGCCGAGCGTCAGCAAAACCTTGCCAAGATGCCGTTTTGGCTGATACACGGCACTGCCGACCGCGCTGTGTCGATACGAGAATCGAAAAAGGTGGAGGCTAATGTGCTTGCCGCACCAGAGGGTGGCGACCGACTGAAAACCACATGGCTGCAGGGTGGCAACCATGGTGCGCCGGCCCGTGTGTTTTATCACAAAGACACTTATTCGTGGCTGTTTAGCCATCGATTGGATGATTATGGCCGTCCGGTGAATCGCGATTATGACTTCACTCTGGCTTCGCTGCGTGGCGCCTACAACAGTATGCCTCGTGGCGTGGTGAGCGTGATAAACAGTAGTAAGGGCGCGGTGGTGAAGTTTAAGGATTCTGACTTCGACGGCGACGAATTTGAGAATATCACCTACGAGGATATCGACTTTGATGCCTCGGAGTTTGTGCCTGCAGGCTTTGACGACGGCGCCAATCCAACCGACGAAGTGGGCGTGAGCAGGAAAATCCTGAACAATGAGGGCCAACGCAAGGTGAAGGCTGCCGAGAATGCGCAGAACGGCGATGATAAGGCGAGAAATAACACCCGCGGCAAGGCTGAAAACCGTGGCCGCACCGTGAAGGTGAAGAGCGGCGACACTTTGAGCAGCATAGCGCACCGCAATGGCACTACAGTGGAGAAATTGTGCCGTGCCAATGGCATCTCGCGAAATGCCACTCTCAGCATAGGGCAAAAACTGAAAGTGAAGTAACCCCCCCCTGACACCCCACTTGTGACACCATGATACATAGATGCTATCTTGAAATAACCAACGTGTGCAACCTTAGTTGCGCATTCTGCCCGAAGACTCAGCGTAGGCCGCAGAGCCTCACCGCC
>CAJLWM010000094.1 GCA_905210415.1 uncultured Prevotellaceae bacterium | reverse complement strand
GGTAGCCACATACAGACATTCGACACCGACTGCGCAAAAATCGGTGTGCTGATATGCTACGACGTGGAATTCCCCGAACTATCGCGCCTGATGGCCAACGACGGCATGCAGATATTGTTTGTGCCATTCCTCACCGACACCCAGAACGCCTACTCCAGAGTGCGCGTTTGCGCCCATGCCCGCGCCATCGAGAACGAATGCTTTGTGGTGATTGCCGGCAGTGTAGGCAACCTGCCAAGGGTGCACAACATGGACATTCAATATGCGCAATCGGGCGTGTTCACCCCTTGCGATTTCGCATTCCCGTCTGACGGCACACGCGCCGAAGCCACTCCAAACACCGAGATGATTCTCGTGTCGGACGTAGACCTCGACCTGCTCAGCCACCTGCACACCTACGGCAGCGTGAAAAACCTCAGAGACCGCCGCAGCGACCTCTACGAAGTGGTGCTCAAGAAATAAGCCAGCAGCAGCGCTATGTGACCCACAAGGGGTTGCATAGCGCCATCTGCTTGCCATGAAAAGCCCGAGCCTAAAAATTGGCATCTTTTCCACAAAATATCATATCGAAATGCATAAATATTGTGGATTTTTCTCTAATTTTGTACACCGAGGAGATATGCCCTCTGCTCGCAGGCTACATTTGCCTACCACTGGACTATAGCCCCAAAGCATGAGAGCACATTTCCACACCCTCGTAAAAAAGATGTTTAACACAAAAAGGGAAACAATTAAAAATCTAAACTTATAAAGTTCAGAAGATGAACAACTATTCATTTCTCGATTTTCTCACCCTATTGGGTGCAGTAGGTCTGTTCCTCTACGGCATGAAGGTGATGTCGGAAGGTCTGCAGAAAGTGGCTGGTGACCGCATGCGCACCATACTTTCGGCCATGACCCGCAACCGCTTCTCTGGAGTTGCCACAGGTGTCCTTATCACAGCCCTAATTCAGAGTTCTTCAGCCTCCACAGTGATGGTGGTAAGTTTCGTTAACGCCGGCTTGATGTCGCTTGAGCAATCAATGGCCGTGATAATGGGTGCAAACGTGGGTACCACATTCACCGCATGGATTATCGCTATCTTCGGCGTTAAAGTCAACATCAACGCCCTCGCCGTGCCGCTCATCGGATTGGCTATCTTGCTTCTGTTCTCCAAGAGCAGCAAATACAAGTCAATAGGCGAATTTATCATCGGCTTCTCATTCCTGTTTATGGGCCTCAGCATGATCAGTGCCAACGTGCCCGAACTCGATGCCAACGCCCTTGAATTCCTTGCCCAATATTCCGACAACGGCTTTGCCTCAGTGCTGCTGTTTGTGTTTGTGGGTATCGCCATCACCATGGTCATCCAATCGTCGGCAGCCACATTTGCCATCGTGCTTGTGATGAGCACCAAGGGATGGATAGGTTTCGACATGGCTTGTGCAGTGGTGCTCGGTAGTAACATCGGTACTACTATCACCCCAGTGCTCGCTTCGTTGAGCGCCAACCAAGCAGCCAAGAAAGCCGCTCTCGGACACTTCCTATTCAACTTCTTCGGCACACTCTGGACCATCGTACTCTACTTCCCATTCATCAAACTCATCATCTGGATTAACGAGGCCCTCGGACAAGGCAACCCAAATACACTCACTGGCGAAGCACTTGCCGTGTCGGTGTCGTTCGGTCTGTCAATCTTCCACACCGTGTTCAACCTCGTCAACCTCTCTGTGATGATATGGTTCACCGAGACATATGTGAAAATCTGCAACGCCCTTATTAAGACCACTACTAAGGACGGCGAAGAATTCCAGTTGAAATACATCTCATCGGGCTTGCTCAATGCCTCAGAACTCAATATCATGCAAGGCCAACGCGAAATCGTGGTATACGCTCAACGCGTGCAGCGCATGTATGACATGACCATCGACCTCGTTCACACCAAACTCGGCACCGTAGAGTTTAACAAACTTTATAGCCGCGTGGGCAAATATGAGGAAATCAGCGACCGCATGGAGATAGAAATCGCCAACTACCTCAACAAGGTGGTAGACGGACGACTCAGTTACGAAGGTAAGCTGCGCGTATCGGCCATGCTCAACATCATCTCTGAAATCGAAAGCATCGCCGACAGTTGCTACAACATCGCAAAATCTCTTATCCGCAAGGAGGAAAGCCACGTGCACTTCGTGGAAGAGCAATACCAAAACATCGACAACATGATGCGTCTGGTGTCGGAAGCCCTCACCGAAATGATCATCGTGCTTGCAAATATGGAGCACGTGAGCGGCAACGACCTCACTCCTAACATCAACAAGGAAAACGAAATCAACAACTATCGCAACCAACTCCGCACCGAAAACATCGAGAATATCAACCAAAAGAAATACGAATACCTCTCTGGTATCTTCTTTATGGATATCATCAGCGAATCGGAGCGAATCGGCGACTATATCATCAACGTAATTGAAGGCGTGGAAAGCCAATACGACAACGCCAACCTATCACCTTCAGTGATGCACAAGTAAATACCGAATTCCTTGTTTACACCCCATAATCCCTGCCCCCACGGCAGGGATTTTTTGTGATGCCACCCACCAGTGATATCGCATCGCCCAGAGTTAACACCCGCCGGTAGGGACGTAGCATACTACATCCGCACAATATGTTGATAGTTAACGTATTATCGCCATTCGGATTCGTTTCCCGCCGATGGTAATTTTTGTTCACGCTTATTCCGCAGATATGACAGATTTTGGGAATTTCCGACGCTGATGGGTAACACCCGCCGGTAGGGACGTTGGCATGCCACGTCCG
>CAJLWM010000093.1 GCA_905210415.1 uncultured Prevotellaceae bacterium | reverse complement strand
AATTAACCTACGCTCATTTCCAATAAATTACACTCTTTTCGTAACTTCGGGGTGCAAAGTTACTAAACATAACAATGCGATGATACTATTTTGCTCGCGCAATAATGTTCATTTTTACATCTGTATTGTTCAAAATGTCTTATCAGACATTTTCCTCAAGGCAAACACCTTATTATAATGCCACTACGCCCCCAAAAGTTCACTTCCACCATTTATCCTTGCCACACTCCTCTCTGAAATCGGCGGCGGGACCACTACACCCCGCTGAATCACACTCTATTACCCAACCGCACCATCCAATACACCAGACCTGCAAAACCAAGAGCTGCACCTGCAAAACCAATATATGAGATTGACGCGTGGGTGCAGATAGCGCCACCGAAAAAGGCTCCACTGCCTATGCCCAAATTGAATATGCCTGAGAATATCGACATCGCTACCGACGAGCTCTCGGGTGTAGTGATAAGTATCACGTTGCTCTGCATAGCCACATTGTAGGCCGTGCCAGTTGCTCCCCACACTGCAAGCACCACCATCACGGGCACGATGCCCCACGACATCGGGTAGAGCAGCAACAGGCATAGAGTCAATGCTGTCATATTCAGCGTGATGAAGAGTTTACGATTGCGATTGTAGTATTTCGAGAAAATAAAGCTGCCAATCAGTCCCGCGCCACCAAACACCATCAGCGCCATGGTTACACACTGGTCGGTCATGTGCGACACTTGCTTGAGAAACGGTTCGATGTAGCTATACGCCACATAATAGCCGCTCGCGAAGAGTAGCGTGAATATGTATAGCCCCAACACGCCCTGACGGCGCAGTAATTCGGGTAGTTTTTTAAACGAGAATCCGCCGCCACTCGGCACCTTGGGCAAACGCTACGCCAAATACACAAATGTGAACGCCGAGAACAGGCCAATGCACAGAAAGGTCATTCGCCATCCCACATGCAAACCGATGATTCGCCCAAGCGGCATGCCCAGAATCATGGCTATCGACGAACCCGTCACCACCATACTCAGCGCCACCGCACGATAGCGATCGGCCACAATGCGCACGGCCACGAGCGAAACTATCGACCAAAACACCGAGTGGGCACACGCCACGCCCAAACGCGAGCACATGAGCATTGCATAGCTTGTCGACGCATACGACATAATCTGAAACACGGTGAATAGTCCCAACAACCATAGCATCAGGCGCCTCATTTCCACTTTCGACACCAACAGCATCAGCGGAAGCGATAATAGCATCACGGCCCAAGCATACACCGAAATGAGCATGCCCACCGAAGCCTCAGTGAGTCCAAAGTCGTTTTTGATGTCGGTAAGCAAACCTATAGGTACAAACTCCGAAGTATTAAAGATAAAAGTGGCAAAGGTCAGTCCAAGCAACGACGACCAATCGCCTAACGTCATTTTTTTATCCATTTCCCTAAATCAAACAATCTTTTTCGGGTGCAAAGTTACATCATTTCATTAAATCTGATTCGGCGTCGCCATAAAAATTTTATGAGGTTCGCCACAAGACACAAAAAAGGCTCAGCTGAAAACGCCGGCATAACCCTGACGCTATCAACTGAGCCAACACTCTATATTTGTTGTTTTACCCTTTACTCCAATTCGATTTGGGTTTACTTAATTTCCACTTTATCGTTGGCATAAAATGCCGATGTGATTTGTCCCTTCACATCACCACCATAAGTCACCTTAGAGTTCTTAACCGAATTCCATACCGCGGCTTTGTAATCGCTCTCACCCTTTGCGTCGGTAAGCTTATAGAAGGTGTGTATCTCCACGGTGAGACCGTCGTTGTAACGACGCTCAAGCGCCTTCACCAAATCTTCGGTTACACCGGTGATGCTTATTGTCACGCCATTTGCGAGGCGTTCCACAATCACTTTCACACTGGCACCGATAGTTTCGTCATAGTTCTGCACTTCGTAATATTTCTCGAAATATCGAGTAAGCACATTGTTGTCGGCGTTCTCCAGCGTGTAATCCTTGCTTACAGGGATGTTGATTGTCACATCCTTTGCTTCCTTTATGTGAACAGAAGTCTTGATTTCGCCCCACTTGTCGTGTTTCTGCTGGTGAATATCCACACCCAAAGTCTTATCGAGAGGCTTAATCTTATAGTTTACAGGGAAGAATGCCATCAGTTCGTCGTAGGTGAGTTGACTACCGTTTTCACCGAAAGTGATTTCTCCAAAGCCCTCGTCTCTACAAGCATCGCAAGCCTCCTTAATGTCCACCTTATCGGTAAGCAAGCCATCGATGTGCCATCCGTTGTTCATGTCCTTGGCAAGATACCATACCACATGTATGTTGTCCTCTACCACCGAAGAAGAGATTGGATTGGTTCGCTTATAATAGCTGTTGATCTTCTTCAAGATTGTGGTTCGTGTTGTGTCGCCCGATGCCACAAGCGTTCTGATGCCCGAACCATCAGTGCTAAGCAGATACGAATTGTCATTACCCTTGTTGATTGTAATAAATGGGCAATCAGTATAGAGTTTTCCACCATTAACCACGCTTGCGTAGGTATCGCGTCTTTGAACATAGCCCAAATGAGGGTCAATCTTTACATTAAAATACGACACCGTTACCATCGGTGCAAGCGGATTCTCCGTAGCACGTTCGGCTAATGCCGCTGATTGAGTAGCAGTTTCCACCTTTGAAAGATTATTTAGAGCTTCTACACCCACATAAACTTCTGTTCCTGGAGCATCAGCCAAACAGGAATTGTCATTACCGCCATTTTGTGAATCAGAACATGCTGCCAAAGCACCCATTGCAACTATAGCAAACATTGTTTTTTTGAAAAACTACATAGAATTTATCACTTTAGATCAAAGCCTGTTTTAAAATTTTACTCATAAATATGTTACCTTATCATCATCTATACCCCAACATACAAATGATTCCAATCTGCAAAAATACCTTTTTTGCAAATTAAAACAAATAAAATACTCCCATGTTTTGCGGCATTCTTTGCAATCATATCTACTATGCTGATATTGTGATATTTACAAGTGTTACATTTCAAATACAGGTAACCGCATTGTAACAACACAAGTTTAACCCATTATCGAGCATCACGAATTGACGAGGAAAAATATTTATCGGACAACCGCAGCCAGTAGGGACGC
>CAJLWM010000092.1 GCA_905210415.1 uncultured Prevotellaceae bacterium | reverse complement strand
CGCCAGTCGCCACGGTCCAAGCCGTTGCCATACTTGGCGTAACTTGTGCTGTCGGGGAATTCGTCCTTGGTAGGGTAAGGGTAGAAATAGTCGTCCATGTGGATGGCATCTACGTCGTAGCGGCTCACGATGTCGCGCACCACGTCACAGATAAACTGGCGACATTCAGGAATGCCCGGGTCGAAGTAGGTTTGGTTGGCGTAGACAAGAAACCATTCGGGATGCTTGTGGTAGATATGGTCGGGAGAAAGTTTTTGCAGTTCGTTTTTCGAGTTGGTCACGCGGTAAGGGTTGAGCCAAGCGTGCAGTTCCATGCCTCGCGAGTGGCATTCATCGATCATAAATTGCAGAGGGTCCCAGTAAGGCACAGGCTCTTTGCCGTGAGTGCCAGTGAGGTATACGCTCCAAGGCTCGAAGTTCGACTTATAGAAAGCGTCGGCTTTTGGGCGCACCTGCCAAACGATGGCATTGATGCCAGCCAGCTGCAGCGAGTCGAGCTGGTTGCGCAGATATGCTTGGTTTTGCTCGGTGGTCATGTGCGAATATTGCATCTGACCCACGGTGTGCATCCAAGCGCCGCGAAATTCGTGCTTAGGGTTTTGTGCTTGTGCGTTGCTGCCAAAGAGCATAGAGCCTGTGATGGCGAGCATTGCGAAGAATAGTTTTTTTATCATGACATTTATTATTAGAAAAAATTATATGGTATTTTGTGCGTATGGCGGAGGCTGCGAGCCAACGCGCCCCATACGTTGCAAAGTTAGATAAAATCCATTTTTCTCACAATAGCGTGCGTGCATCTTGGCGCAAAAAAAATACACGGCGGGATGATGGAGTCATGCAATGTAAAAATCGGTAAAGAAAGAGATTAATCTACGAAGAAGTCTTGTGGCATCACAAGGACATTGATTTTGATGAATGTTTCACGGGGAATAATGTTTTGGATTAAAAGCATTATATTTGTAAAACAATAAATCAAGGGCAAGGTTTTTCTGATGCCCAAATACACCATAGAGGCAGAATTATATATAGTATGGCAAACGAAATTTCAACATACAACCATGAGGGTATGGAGCTCCCTTTTGAGGATTGGAGCAAAACACTTCATTCATTCAGTGACTTGGCTTCGATTATACAAAGCACCCATGATGCGGCTTTGTCGTCGGCAGTTAGGGCTATCAATCGCATGCAGACTATGCGCAACTGGCTCATAGGATATTACATCGTTGAATTTGAACAGCACGGCAATGATAGAGCAGAGTATGGAGCGCAACTGCTAAAGAAGTTGGAGGAAAGAGTGAATCGAAAGGGACTTAATGTGACATTGTTTAAAAACTCTCGAAATTTTTATCTCCACTATCCACAGATGTCAGAGAACTTAATTCCTGCAATTAGTCCGACATTGTCGGACCATTTAGCGAATCGAGTAAATATGTTGCTAATTGATGTGGATTATTCGCATGATAATCAACAGGAAGGAAAAAGTGCGACACTGTCGGACAAATTCAGAACTTCTGGTAAGAAAATCATTACATCATTATCTTTTTCTCATATTGTTGAATTGCTTACTCTTGATGACCCTCTTGCCCGCTACTTCTATGAGCAGGAGTGCATTAAATGTACATGGTCGGTACGTGAACTTCGTCGTCAGATTAGTAACAATCTCTATTTCCGTGCAGGTATAAGTGCCAACCCAGAGAAGATGTTGTCGCTGCCTTCCGTGCAAGGTCACGAATCTGCCGAATTGCAGATACGAGAGCCGTTTACCTTCGAGTTCCTTGGGTTGAAAGCACAGGAAATTGTGGACGAGCACGACTTGGAGGATGCACTTATCAGCCATCTACAAGAGTTTATCCTTGAATTGGGCAAGGGCTTTTGCTTTGAGGCGCGTCAAAAGCGGATTATTATTGACGACAAGTATTATTATCCCGACCTCGTGTTCTACAATCGCATTTTGCATTGCGGAGTCATCATAGAGTTGAAGAATGATGAGTTCTCGCATGAGAACCTTGGGCAACTTAATGCGTACGTGTCACATTATAGGGAAAATGAAATGCAGCCTGGGGATAATCCTCCCGTTGGCATCCTGCTTTGTACACGAAAGGGCGAGAAGATGGTGGAATATGCTCTCGCGGGCATGGATAATCAACTCTTTGTCTCCACATATATGTTACAACTGCCTGACAAAAAGGCATTGGAGGATTTCTTGTTGAAGCAATTACAGGAGAATTCAACGCAAATAGGGTATTAGGCCGTTTGCGCGCATCTTGGCGCAAAAAAAAACACACGGTGGGATGATGGAGTCATGCCGCCGTGTGTGTAGAGTATCTTTGACCGAATATCGGGTGGAGGGTTACTTCTTAGAAGTCAAAGCCTTGATCTTTTTGCAGATTTCGGTGTTGAGTTGCTTGCCGATGAAGTGTTGTGATTGAGGGCCGTAGGCAAACACAGGCACAGTCATAGGAGTGTGGTCGTTGGTGAGATAGTAGCCCACAACGTGTCCGGTGTTGTTGTCGCCGTCGATGAGTGTCAATCCGCCAGTTTCGTGGTCGGCAGTGACGATGACGAGCGTTTCGCCATTAGAGTCGGCAAACTTCAGTGCTTCAGCCACAGCCTTGTCAAAGCTGAGAGTTTCGAGGATACAGCCAGGGAAATACTTCGAGTGGCCGGCGTAGTCGATTTTAGCGCCTTCCACCATCAGGAAGAAGCCGTCGTTTTTCACCGATTGCAGTTTCTTGATTGATTCCACGGTGGTGCGAGCCAGATAGTCGAGATTGTCAACGTTGGCAGCCTTGTCCATTTCGTCGTCGATGCACACCACGCGGTCGTTGGCAGTGTTGATGTCGTTGATATTGCGAACGAATCGGAATCCCTTTTCGCCAAGAGCCTTTATCATGTCGATGCCATCGTTGCGCTTAGTGAATTCGCGTATGCCGCAGCCAGCAAGCAGGGTGATAGGGCTTTTCAAGAGGTCGCGAGTGATGGCGTCGCTGCTGTCGCGCTCGGTGTTGTGAGCATAGAACACTGCAGGAGTAGCATCGACTGCGTTGCCAAGCGAAACCACGCCAACCGATTTGCCGAGGCCTACAAAGTAGTCGGAAAGCGATGGGTTAGGTGTGCCGTCGGCCTGAGCGGCGATGTGGCGGTTGTCGGTAGCCACGCCTGT
>CAJLWM010000091.1 GCA_905210415.1 uncultured Prevotellaceae bacterium | reverse complement strand
AGGGCTTCGGGCAGGGTATTTATGCTCTTTGGAGTTTTACCGGACAGCAATATTTACATATACGTCCTAATGACCGATTTGGGTTTATCCCGACTTTCGTTGGAATCGCGCAATACGTTCATTGACGACTCTCAAATAATTGCGTTTCATTTTTTCGTCAATAAAGCTATGTTTTACAAGTATCTGTGTCTTTTCCGGTAGTTGCATATACTTATCCAGCACTCGCTGTACGCGCACTTTCGCAAGCCCTATCAACTCACCAAAACGCTCGAAATCAAGGCAACAAGGATGCCCCGTCTTATCATAGACATCACTCTTTTCGATATTTGGCGATAGGCCTCCATCAAGACCGAAATCGTCGCCCTGAACATGAAGACTTGTATTCAACAAGTCATAAGCTGGAGCAAGACGATAATCCTGTCCTTGCCTAATCAATGAAAAATTCTTCATGTGGGCATCACCATTGCCATATATATAATTAAACACCACCAATTCGAAAAAACGTTCCATATCAATCATCCAAGCCGACACATTACTTCTGATAGCTAAAGCAATATCCTCATAACAGCCACTATATTTAAAGTGAGCTCCCTCGGTCTGCTCATTACGCCCTACTATCGCCGCAAAATCCTCCATTGGCAATTTCAATCCGTCGGGCAATACATCAAAACGCTTGGTTACGTACACCGTCTGTCCATCGCCCGTAAAACACAAGCCATTTGCCGCTACTCGTATGGCATACACTTGAGAGGCAATCTGCTTTGTCAAATGCTCATTAGCCGGAATCTGCTTTCTTGCATAAAGAGTATGATCCCAAGGAGCAGGTTTCAAAATGTGAGTGGAACACTCCTCATTATGAGTCAACCTAAGTTCACCATTCTCTACAATGGCCGGAAACTTCTCCTGAACTCCCGAAACAGATATACGATGCATGGCATCGATGATGTCATCACCGCTGCGAAATCCATCGATATTAAATTTGATTATATGGTTCACCTTATTGCCACCAAAGAGCATATCAAGTGCCTTAGGGCTATATGTGACAAAACCCTCCAACAATAATGAAGGACAATTATTTATTTCAATCATCTGCTATTCGTTTTACTTGTACTGCACCAATAAAATCTTGCCCAGCCATTGCCGCGAGAAGTCCAAAGAAATCTTTCTCGTCAATTTTCAATGTACGGCATATCACTTTACGATTAGCTCCCTCAGGAAGCATATTGGAGAAGAAGGGAAATAGGTGTTGATCTTCATACGGCTCACTTCGCTTAGGCAAAGTAACCGAAATCGCAGGATTATCCGATAACAAATAGTCCTTATCATAACAGAACGAATATCCCTTTCCTGGCATCTTATCTGTGAGGATGCCTGCTTTTTTTTCATTCATATAAACGTATAGCTGTCTCATATCATTCATTTTCTTTTATGACCAATTTTGGGTTTAGAAGGGTTGACGAACTTTGTATTCTATCTCCATGCCTAATACCTCGATGATTTTTTTCACCGTGGCAAGAGACGGGTTACCCTTGCCACGCTCGATATCCTTCACTGTGGCAAGGCTCACACCAGCCATCTCAGCAAGGTCAAGTTGCGATATGGCAAGCAATTTCCTGCGTGATTTCATCACTTCTTTCAAGTCCATAGTCTATTTAAATATACTTTTGATACAAATATAAACAGAAGATGCGGTTTTTACAAGTAAAAGTCTAATAAACTACACTTTTTGCGTTTTTACAATCCTCGCCCGCCCACAACATTGGCACGTCATCAATTAATTGACTGATAGATGCCCGAAAAATTTCGTTATTAAGTGATTTTAGTGTAATTTTGTGTCAATCATTCGAATTAACTATTATTAAGGATAAAAAAGTAATTGTTATGAGTTTATTTGATGAAATCAGCAATGCTATCACTGCGGCTATGAAAGCCCGCGACAAGGTGCGCCTCGAAGCTTTGCGCGCCGTGAAAAAAGACTTTATCGAAGCAAAAACTGCTCCTTGTGCAAACGGCGAACTCGCCGACGACGCTGCGCTCAAGATTATAGCGAAACTCGTGAAACAACGCAAAGATACTGCCGTTATCTACTCCGATAACAACCGCCCTGAATTGGCTGCCAACGAGCTCGCTGAAGCCGCCATCATGGAGGAATATCTGCCTAAGCAACTCTCCGACGAGGAGCTCACCGAGGCTCTCAAGGCCATCATTGCACAAGTGGGCGCCACTTCGGCCAAATATATGGGCAAGGTGATGGGCGTTGCCACAAAATCGCTCGCTGGCCGTGCCGAGGGTCGTGCC
This sequence comes from uncultured Prevotellaceae bacterium, assembly GCA_905210415.1. GTDB lineage: Bacteria > Bacteroidota > Bacteroidia > Bacteroidales > Muribaculaceae > SFTJ01. Next base: position 944 of record CAJLWM010000091.1, on the reverse strand, counting down.
ATCAGCGCTAAGGTGAAGCAATTGCTCTCCTAAAAAGCACTTTTAGCTATCAACGCAGTATATAACAAACAAAATTTTTCTACATACATTTATGCTTACTCTACAAGTAATTAATGCCGATCCTGAGGGCGTGATTGCAAAATTGGCTAAGAAGCACTTCGATGCTAAGGAGCCTATCAATCGCGTTATCGAACTTGACAAGCAACGCCGCACTGCTCAAACCACTCGCGACGGCCAAGCTGCCCAACTCAACAAATTGGCTGCGCAAATCGGCGGCCTCATGAAGCAAGGCAAGAAAGAAGAAGCCGAAGCTATCAAGGCTCAAGTGACTGAAATCAAAGATAACAACCGTGTTATCGACGAGCAACTCAAGGCTGCTGAAGACGAAATCCGCAATATCCTTCTCACCATTCCTAACATGCCTTACGACCTCGTGCCTGAAGGCAACGGTGCTGAAGACAACTTGGTGGTGAAGAGCAACCTCAGCGACGAGGTGGCTACCGTGGGCGCTTGGAAGCACGATGCCGTGAACGACTCGGCTAAGGTGCCTCACTGGGAACTCGCTAAGAAATACAACCTTATCGACTTTGACCTCGGCGTTAAGATTTCTGGCGCAGGTTTCCCTGTATATATCGGCAAGATGGCTCGTTTCCAGCGTGCGCTTGAGGCATTCTTCCTCGATGAGGCTCGCAAGAGCGGATATCTGGAGATTCAGCCTCCGTACGTAGTAAACGAGGACTCTGGTCGTGGTACCGGTCAGTTGCCAGACAAGGAAGGTCAGATGTATCATGCTAATCTGGATAATCTCTTCCTTATCCCTACTGCTGAGGTCCCTGTAACCAACATCTTCCGCGATGTTATTCTCGATGAGAAAGATCTCCCTATCAAGCGTTGTGCTTACTCAGCTTGTTTCCGTCGTGAAGCAGGTAGCTATGGTAAGGACG
>CAJLWM010000090.1 GCA_905210415.1 uncultured Prevotellaceae bacterium | reverse complement strand
CTGTTTCGACTTGCAAAGATTTATGCTTATCCCCACTAAATTTCCACTGAGCCCAAATTATGGTGTTAACTTTGCACCCGAAAAAATAATTTACTCTATTTGCAACGACAACAAATAGTTTTTAAAGTGTCACAGAGTATTTAACAAGAGTGTTTAACTATATTTTAAGTAACAAACAATAAAGCAATATGAAATCAAAGAATTTTCAGTTGATGCTCCTCGCAGGTGCATTGACAGTCTCATTTGCGGCGCAAGCAGCAGGTATCAACAGTAACAAAACTACAACCTCAGCGAGCAGCGGTTCAGTTATGGCGAGCGAGAGCCCAGAAATGGCTGAAAGCGAAAAGAGCACCGACGCCAACGTTTACGGTCACGTGGTTGACTCAGAAACCGGCGAACACATGCCATTCGTCACCATTCTGGTGAAAGGCACCACCATCGCCACTGCCACCGATATGACTGGTCACTTCTTCTTTAAGAACCTTCCAAAGGGCACTTTCACAATCGAAGCCAAATATGTGGGTTATACCACCCTTTCTAAAAGCGTGAACATCAAGAAGGACACCAGCAAGGAATTAAATTTCACCCTCCAACCAAACAAGCTGGTTCTCGACGAGGTGGTGGTTTCAGCCAACCGTAGCGAGACAGCTCGTCGCCTGGCCCCTAATCTGGTGAGCGTTATCGGCGGCAAGACCTTCGATATCACCCAATCTACAACCCTGGCGCAAGGTCTCAACTTCCAACCAGGTGTTCGCACCGAGGACAACTGCCAGAACTGCGGTTTCACCCAGGTGAGAATCAACGGTCTCGACGGACACTACTCACAGATATTGGTGGATTCGCGCCCTATTTTCTCTTCGCTTGCGGACGTGTATGGCTTGGAGCAAATCCCAGCCAATATGGTTGAGCGCGTAGAGGTGGTTCGCGGTGGAGGTTCGGCTCTCTTCGGCGCATCTGCAATCGGCGGCACCATCAACATCATCACCAAAGAACCAATACGCAACTCGGCTTCGTTTGGCCACACATTCATGTCGATGGGCGGCGACAATTCGTTTGACAACGTCACCACTGGCAACGTGTCGCTCGTGACCGACGACTACAAGGCTGGCGTGTATGCCTACGGACAGACTCGCGCTCGCCAAGGCTACGACTACGATGGCGATGGCTACACCGAATTGCCTAAGCTCAACAGCCAGACATTCGGACTCAACTCATATCTGCGCATCAGCAACTACTCTAAGTTGAGCATCCAGTATCACGGCATACACGAGTTTCGCCGCGGCGGCAACATGCTCGAGCTGGCGCCTCACGAGGCCAACATCACCGAGCAAGTGGAACACAACATACAAGGTGGTGGTCTAACATATAACTATTATGCGCCAAACGAGAAGAACCGCCTTTCTGCATACTTCTCTTTCCAAACCACCGCTCGCAAGAGCTATTACGGTGGCATCGGCGAGGGTACTGCCGAAGACATCGAAATGGCAAACAAGGCCTATGGCACAACCCACGACTTCACTTATGTGGCAGGATCGCAATACGTGCACAATTTCGACAAACTGCTCTTCATGCCCTCAGACCTAACCCTCGGTGCTGAGTATAACCACGACGGATTGAAGGACGTGATTATCGGATACGACCGACACTTCAAGCAAGACGTGAACATCGGCAGTTTCTTCTTCCAAAACGAGTGGAAAAACAAGCAATGGAGCTTCCTATTGGGCGGCCGACTCGACAAGCACAACCTGATTAGCCACGTGATTTTCAGCCCTCGCGCTAATGTTCGCTACAACCCATCTGAAAACATCAACCTTCGCGTGACCTACGCTGGCGGTTTCCGTGCTCCTCAAGCATTCGACGAGGATTTGCACGTTGGCGTTGTGGGTGGCGAACGATTGGTGACCGTCTTGGCCGACAACCTCAAGGAAGAGCGCTCAAACAGCTTCAGCATCTCTGCCGACCTTTATCACTCGTTCGGTAGCGTGCAGACAAACTTCTTGATTGAAGGTTTCTACACCGACCTTAGCGACGTGTTTGCACTTCGCCAACTCGACAAACCAGACGCTCAAGGCAACACCGTGCAAGAGCGCTACAATGCCTATGGCGCACGCGTATTCGGCCTTAACCTCGAGGGTAAGGCAATGTTCACACGTTGGTTCACCCTCCAAGCAGGCCTCACCCTTCAGCAAAGCCACTACGACGAGGCCATCGCATGGAACGACGAGGTGCCTGACCAGAAATACAAGAAGATGATGCGCACACCTAACGTCTATGGCTACTTCACAGCCACATTCACCCCAGTGAAGCGCTTCTCTGCTTCGGTGACAGGCAACTACACAGGCAGCATGCTCATTGGCCACTCTGCTGGTTCGGGCGTTGAAAGCCCAGTGGCTGTCAACACGCCTAAGTTTATGGAAGTGAACCTGAAGTTGGCATACGACTTCCCTATCCACAAATATCTCACGCTTCAGGTGAACGGTGGCATTCAGAATATCACCAACTCCTACCAGAAGGACTTCGACAAAGGATGGAACCGCGACTCAAACTACATCTACGGTCCATCACTGCCACGAAGCTACTACGTGGGCGTGAAAGTAAGCTACTAATCACACACGATATCACAATCCCAACCGAGCATCGCTCAGTTGGGATTTTTTTTACACAGCAAAACCCATTTTTTGTAAGCAGAAAATCTTATCTTTGCATCAAAAGTAAAATTATCGTATGGAAGCTTTAGAAACATTGTACACACGTCGAAGCATCAAGGGATTTACCGACCAGATGCCATCGCAAACCGACATCGACAAAATCACAAAAGCGGGCACAACTGCCCCTACAGGTATGGGCATGCAATCGCCACTCATCATCGTTGTGAAAAACAAAGCACTCCGCGACGAACTATCAAAAATGAATGCTGAAATATTGGGAACAACTGCCGACCCATTCTACAACGCACCTGTGATCATCGTCGTTTTGGCCGACAAATCACGTGGCACATACCTCAACGACGGTTCGCTAGTTATGGGCAATATGCTCAACGCCGCACACGCTGTGGGCCTCGGCGCTTGCTGGATTCACCGCGCAAAGCAGGTCTTCGAAAGCCTACGCGGCAAGGAATTGCTCAAAGAATGGGGCATCGAAGGCGACTATGAAGGCATCGGACACATAGCCCTCGGCTATGCCGCAGTAGAACCAAAACCAGCCAAACCACGCAAACCCGACTATGTAAGGGTGATAGAATAGTACACTTTCCAAACAATACAGTATATAAACCCAAATCGGACATTAGACCATAAATGTAAGATTTTTCTACTGCTTGGAGTCTTTCGGTTTTTATAAGGCATCTTTTATATGAATTAGCAATACGCGTTAGAGGATTTTGGAGTAGTATTTTGCGGATTTGATAGACCGTCGCCGGTAGGGACGTGGCATGCCACGTCCGCACCCG
>CAJLWM010000089.1 GCA_905210415.1 uncultured Prevotellaceae bacterium | reverse complement strand
CCGTCGGTGCAGCCATACAAATACGGCGCTAAAGAGTTGGACCGCACCCACGGCCTCGACTGGTATGACTTCGGTGCCAGAATGCATGATGCTATGCTCACAAGATGGGGAACAATTGACCCATTTGCAGAAAAATATTACCAATTCTCCCCTTACGCATATTGCGCCGCCAACCCAATCCACTTCACCGATTTCAATGGTGAGGAATATGGTGACACATTTAGCACTAAGGACAGTGCAGCAATAGACTTTGGCATGATATATAATAGATTATCAATATTATTTAATATCGAATATACTACTAATATTTATTCCTTTACTAAACCGAATGGAGAACCTGCTTACTCATATACTTTGCCTCAGAAAGGCACTTCTAAAACAGGTGGGAAACCTATTGATCCACAATATGGAGAAACTATAGTTGCTAGAGCACATACTCATGCAGCTTATGACAGAAAATACAACAATGATGTGTTTTCTGGGGAAACAAGTACTGCTCACGGCAATAGGCATTCATCTGACGGAGATTTGCTTGTATATAATCTAACCGAGGTAGATGGTTACGTGTCGACACCCAATGGCTCGCTAAGAAAGTATGATTACAATACTGGAGTTGTCAGTATAATTAGCACTCAAATGCCAAACGACTTTCGTGACAAAAGCAGTTCCATGTACGAAGAACTAATTCTTTTACTTAATCAACTTAAAGATGCTATTAACCACAAATAAACAATAATTATGGCCAAGACTAACATTATCATTATGGTATCTATTGTCGCTCTGCTTTCGTTTTCTTGTGACACCAATGCACAAAAATCAAAACCGACGTCATTGCAGACTAAAAAGCAAGAGTGCGTGCAGACATTTATACAAAACAATGAAACAGATACGACAGAAATTACTCCCAAGCAGAAATTTATACGAATAGAGAATGGATTTAAAGAAACCAATTTTGAGTCAACAAATTTTTCAAGTGCATTGCCAACAATGGACATAGCATTTGATGTGGCTTTTACAATTATGAGTGGAATATATGGTAAAGAACATTGCATGAAATATTATCCATATAAAGGATATCTCCTAAACAATTCTGTGTGGATATTCTATGGCACGATGCCTGAAGTTAGAGAAGGTGGCTTTCCTTATATTGAAATAAACAAGCATGACGGTAGAGTCTTAAGATTAACGCACTACAAATAAGATTGACAGATTTTTCAATCCTAATTGTAGCATAAGTTTGTAAGACCACAGAAAATACGGCGAATGTTCGACACTCGAGACGACATCGGGATTTTGCAAATTACCATAAAATGATGTAACTTTACCACCGAATCACTAATAAACCCCAATTCGGGCATTAGGGATTCTCGGAATTTTAGATACTTAAACACTACAAAAAAATGGAAAACGAGGAAAGAATAGCACGAATAAAGTACCTGATAAAGGAACTCAATCTGAGACAATGCGACTTTGCCCAACGCATAGGCATTGACAATAGCAATCTCTCGAAATATCTCAACGGACGTCTGCCTATCAACGACGCTTTCGCCAACCGTATGGTGGTGAATCTTGGCGTATCGAAACAATGGCTTATGGACGGCACCGACATACCATTCCCCAAGGATAGCAACATCCCCGCCACCACCACAGTGTCGGGCGACGACGCCATTCAAGCCACTGCTATAGGCACTCCTGTCTACGACATCGACGTCACCGCCGGTGCAATGCCCCGCGCCATGATGTTTGCCAACGACCAAATAATCGGCTCTATCAATCTGCCCGACGTGATAAGCAGCAACTGCCGTGTGGTGCGCGTAAGCGGCGACAGCATGGCTCCAGTGATACACAACGGCGACTACGTGGCCCTGCGCGAACTCAGCAACACGGCGCAGATATTTTGGGGACAAATATATGTGGTGCTGCTCGACGATTTCCGCCTTATCAAGTTTGTGCGTCGCCATCCCGACCCGACTAAGGTGATACTGCGCAGCGCTAACCCCGAATACGACGATATGGAAGTGGACCGCAGCGACATACGCGAACTGATGCTCGTGCAGCACATCCTGCACCTCGACACCCGCATGTGATTGCCACGCCCAAAAGCCGGTTTTTGCACGTCGATGCCAAAGAATATTTTGTAATTGTCGCAAAGATAGGTAACTTTGAACTGGCGAAACGCGCTTTGGCGAGTATACCCACGCAAAACGCTTTTTTTAAGAATAATATTCACACACATTTTTTCGGCAAATGAAAAATTTTCTGACAATCATATCACTGCTGTGCATGCTCATGCTCACAGCTTGCAATAGCGACAGTTTCCGCCTTGAGGCACGCTTCGACGGCATAGGCACACAGAACGTGCAGATAATTTACGCCACATCGGAAGGCGTCCAGACCGACTGGGTGACCGTCACCGACGAGCGCCTATCATACGAGGGCTATGCGCCCGAACTCACCGTGCTGTGTGTGCTCAACGACAACGGGCAGCCACTGGCACGCATGGCTGTGAAAAACGGCGATAAAATAGAGTTCCGCGGTGCATTCAACGATTTCTACAACATGCAATACCGCGGCTCGAAAGTAACCATGCGCTGGAACGATTTCCTACACGAGCATGCCGAAGAAATCGGTGCAAACAATCAGAGAATGCTCGATATCGACATCGAAAAATATATCCGCGAAAACCCCGACGACGTGGTGTCGACACTGCTGCTGATGTATGACTACAGCAACCTGAACAACTCCGCCAACATCGACGCCATACTCGGAACCATCGACGATAAAGCCAAACCGCTTTTCCTTATCCAGACCTATCAGACACTGCGCAATGCCCGCACCACTGCACAAAGCGACTATTTCTACATGATTGATCTGATAGACTCCACCGGACAGTGGAGCTCGCTGAGAAACGCCCAAAACGGATATAACCTGCTCTGGTTTTGGAGTCGCGACGACATGAACCGTCTCACCACGGTAGACTCAATCAAGACCCTTGGCAAGACCTTCGGCAAGCGCCTTAGCGTGTCGGACATCTGCCTCGACGGCGACACCGTGGCTTGGCACAGCACTCTCTCAGCCGACAGCACCAAGTGGACACACTATTGGGCTCCAGGCGGTCCGGAAAGCAAATACACAGCCGGCATCACCACCTACAGCACCCCATCATATATGCTCGTGGATTCGATTGGACACATCATCTATCGCGGCACTTCGCTTGCCGAGGTGGATAAACTAATTAAACACCCAGTAAAAAAGCGCAAGAAATAACACATCACTCTTTGCACACTGCTTGAGCCACGCATCACGCTCGTGGCTTAGCATGATTTATAGTGTTAATAAACACTAATTTTTTCTATTTTTACATATTAATCACTCACAATCACTATATTTGCATCTACCTGGATAGGAAGAAATAACCTAAAAACTAATAAACCCAAATCGGTCATTAGACCGTAAATGTGAGATTTTTCTACTGCTTGGAGCCT
>CAJLWM010000088.1 GCA_905210415.1 uncultured Prevotellaceae bacterium | reverse complement strand
GGCTGTCGTAAGCCACCGCCACGGGATTGCAGTTGCCTCCACGCAACCACTGCGATGCCTGTATGTGCGCCACCTCACTATCGGGACTCGCAAATTCACACACCGATTGGCGCCACCCCTGCATCTGCACCTCCATAAGTCGCACGCAATGCTCAGGCAACACCAGCGTCACCACTCCCTCAGCATCGGCCGACACGTTCACCAGCTGCGCCAAATCCGACACCGGCACCCACTCCAAGGGGGCTGTTTGTAGCAAATTGCCATACCACACATCTATGTGCTGCTGCAACAGCGCATCCACATCGATGCCATCGGCACGCTCCACGCTGCATTCACGGCGTGCCACATCTATATTCATCACCTTGCGCCATAGCGCAATCATCTCTTCTCTGCTATACACTTTCATTGCATTCATATCATTTTGATAGTTTTAGTTGTGATTTTCTCCGCGAAATTAGCTCATCGCCCCTTGAAGCGTGTTATCAAAATGTCACATTGTGGCAATTTGCCACACAAACGTATTTTTTCAAACTTTTTGAAATTTTTTTGCATTTTCTTTTGAGTTTTGAAAATTATATCTAACTTTGCAGTACAAAAATACAGTGATTGTATTTATTCGTATTAGTTTTATGGACTACATAATTTATATTGGTTATAGAAAGATTGTTTTAGTTAGTTTAAGTCGTTATTAATAGTCTAAAATCAGGAAAAGCACCGCAACTCAAGCCGAATTACGTGGTGTCAAAGCAGCGATTTGTTTGTTTTGGCGCCAAAATTTTGTCTGGTAATCCCATATTCCGCCGCGCCAGCACCCTCACGTCGCTCCTCGCTCTAAAAAATATTGCAAATTATGCTGGGAATTGCTACTTTTGTATCTATGGAAGAAAATTTCGACATACACGAACAGCGATTAGATTCCGACAAGGACTTTGAGCGCGCTCTGCGCCCTGAGCGTTTCAACGATTTCAGTGGACAAGAGAAGATTATCGACAACCTGCAGGTGTTTGTGCAAGCCGCAAAAAAACGTGGCGAAAGCCTCGATCACACCTTACTATACGGCCCTCCGGGATTGGGTAAAACCACACTGTCGAACATCATCGCCAACGAACTTGGCGTGGGCTTTAAGGTGACAAGCGGACCGGTTCTCGACAAGCCTGGCGACTTGGCGGGCGTACTCACTTCGCTCGACGAAAACGACGTGCTCTTTATCGATGAGATACACCGCCTCAGCCCTGTGGTGGAGGAATATCTCTATTCGGCTATGGAAGACTATCGCATCGACATAATGATTGACAAGGGCCCTGGCGCTCGCTCGGTGCAGCTGAGCCTTGCCCCCTTCACTCTCATCGGTGCCACCACACGCAGCGGTCTGCTCACATCGCCTCTGCGCGCGCGTTTCGGCATCAATTGTCACTTGGAATTCTACAACCACGATGTGCTGGAACGCATTGTGAAGCGCTCGGCACGCCTGCTCAATGTGCCTATCAGCGACGAGGCTGCACTTGAGATAGCATTGCGCAGCCGTGGCACTCCACGTATCGCCAACGCTCTGTTGCGCCGCGTGCGCGACTTTGCACAGGTGAAGGGCAGTGGCAAGATTGAGACCGACATCACCCGATTTGCTCTCGAAGCCCTCAACATCGACAAATATGGGCTCGACGAAATCGACAACAAGATTCTTCTCACCATTATCGATAAGTTTAAGGGTGGACCTGTGGGACTGACCACTATCGCCACAGCCCTCGGCGAAGATGCTGGCACTATCGAGGAAGTGTATGAACCTTACCTCATTCAGGAGGGTTTCATCAAGCGCACCCCTCGCGGACGCGAAGTCACCGACCTCGCTTATTCGCACTTGGGCCGCAATCGTTTCCCGAGCGAGAACACTCTGTTTTGATTTCACAGTAGAAAAGCAATTATTCACATAAGTAACGCAACTTTGAGGCGTGCATGCCACATGGCAAACAATCACGCACCTCACAAACAACTACAAAGTATGGCAGTAAATCTGAAGTCATTAGCCAAAGACACCGCTATATACGGTCTGAGCAGCATCGTTGGGCGTTTCCTCAACTATCTGCTTGTGCCTCTCTACACACACAAACTTGCCGCCGCTGGTGGCGGATATGGCACAATCACCAATATCTACGCCTACACCGCTCTGGTGCTGGTGATTTTGATTTTCGGCATGGAGACCACCTTCTTCCGCTTTGCCAACAAGGAGGGCAACGATGGCGACCGCGTGTTTGGCACCGCACTATCGTTTGTGAGCGTGCTATCGGCGCTGTTTCTGGTGGTGGTGCTTGGCGGGCTGACTCCAATATCCGGGGCCTTGGGTTATGCCGACCATCCTGAGTTTATCGCCTTTATGGCTATCACCGTGGCGCTCGACGCTTTTCAAGCCGTGCCGTTTGCCTACTTGCGATACAAACGCCGCCCGCTGAAATTCGCTACGCTCAAGATGGCGTTTATCGTGCTCAATATCACCCTCAACGTGATAGCATTCACTTGCTTCACCCCGTATGAGGGCAACGCATTCCTCATCAACCTCATCTGCACAGGATTGATCACTTTTGCTTTCACTCACGAATTTCGTGCCGCAAAGTGGAATCTCGACCGCAAGTTGCTCGGCAGTATGCTCACTTATTCATGGCCTATGCTGCTCTTGGGCATTGCCGGCATTCTCAATCAGACTGCCGACAAAATCATCTTCCCATTTGTCTACACGGCTGTCGACGCTAAGGAGCAACTCGGCATCTATGGCGCTGTGGCTAAGATTGCCATGATTATGGCTATGATCACACAGGCTTTCCGCTATGCCTACGAACCGATAGTGTTTGGCAAAGGTGCCGGCAACAACAACAAGGAATACTACGCCTCGGCAATGCGCTATTTCATCATATTCACCCTGCTGGCATTCCTGGCTGTGGTGGCTTATCTCGATGTGCTTCAGCACCTCATCGGCGCCGACTACCGCAAGGGTCTTGTGGTGGTGCCGATAGTGATGGCGGCCGAGATAATGATGGGCATATATTTCAACCTCTCGTTTTGGTATAAACTCACCGACCGTCCTATCTGGGGAGCATATTTCTCGGCAATAGGCTGCGCTGTGCTGATTGCCGTGAACGTGATATTCGTGCCAACCTATGGCTACATCGCTTGCGCATGGGCTGGATGCGCCGGCTATGGCACATCGATGGTGCTATCTTACCTTGTGGGACAGCGCTACTATCCGATTGCCTACCCAATGAAGGCCATCGGCGGATATGTGCTGCTTGCGGGTGTGCTGTTTGCGGCAATGATAGGCTTGCGCATAGATAGCACGATAGCCAATCTGGCCTACCGCACCGCGCTGCTGCTGGTGTTTATGGCAGTAATCTATCGCGCCGAGCACTTCGGCAAGGTGATGTGCCGCTTGCCAATAATCGGCAAATACTTCCGCAAATAATCCCCCCGCAGAACCCCGTTTCGGGCTTTGCGGATTGACATTAAGCAACACGGCGG
>CAJLWM010000087.1 GCA_905210415.1 uncultured Prevotellaceae bacterium | reverse complement strand
GGTAGCCTATCCATAGGCCAAAGCAGCCGTAAATTCTCGCAACTGCACGGATTCAGATTCAAGCGCAATTCCGGCCTGCTCGGTTCGCTTGAAAGCAAAGGTGAATACGACCCAAAATACTTCGACTACCAGACGCTCATCAACTACAATATGAGCAAGAAGTGGAAACTCTCGGTTTTGGGCAACATCGCCATGAACAATTACCGCTTCACTCCAGAAAGCCGCGAAACGAGTTTCGGCACATCGTCAAACGCCAAATCATTTAAGGTGTATTTTGATGGTTACGAGAAAGACCGCTTCGAAACATTCTTCGGCGCGATGAATTTGTCATTCAACCCAAATAAGAACAACTCTTTCACCTTGATGGCGTCGGGCTATAAGACCAACGAACTTGTGAGCTACGACATTCACGGCGAATACTGGCTCGACGAAGCCGGCGGAAGCAACAACAGCGGCGACATAGTGGGCGGCGAACTCGGTGTGGGCAAATACCACGAGCACGAGCGAAACCGTCTGAAGGCAAGCGTTCTGGCACTCTCACTCAAGGGAAGCACCAAGATTGCCAACAACCGCCTCAACTACGGCGTGACCATGCAGCGCGAGTCAATCTATGAGAACGCACGACAATGGGAGTGGCGCGACTCAGCTGGTTATTCCCTACCTCACCGCCCAGGCGAAGTGAATGTGATTTTCAGCCAATCGTCAAACCAAGATTTCAATAGCAACCGCATCACCGCATACGTTCAAGACACCTATAAATTGGCATCAAATGCCGGCTATTTCACCATCAACGGTGGTGTGCGACTTTCTTATTGGGATTTCAACAAAGAACTATTGGTGTCGCCTCGCGCAAGCATCGGATTTATCCCAGCTCGCAACGAGCGCCTATCGCTGCGCCTTGCCACCGGCCTATACTACCAAGCGCCGTTCTACAAGGAATACCGTCTCAACGCAACCGACAATTATGGCAACTCGGTGATTGCGCTCAACCACGACATCAAGTCGCAGCGAAGCGTGCAAGTGATTGTGGGCGGCGACTACACCTTCCGCACCATCAATCGTCCATTTAAATTCACTGCAGAATTATATTATAAGAATCTATCCAACCTTACACCTTACGAAGTGAACAACCTAAAGGTGGTGTACGATGGCACAAACTCATCAAAAGGATACGTTGCCGGAATGGATATGAAGTTCTTCGGTCAGTTTGTAGAAGGGTCTGACTCATGGATTAGTTTCTCGCTTATGAAAACTCAGGAAGACCTGCGCGGCGTGAAAGTGCCACGACCTACCGACCAACGATATAGCGTAGCGCTGTTTTTCACCGATTTCTTCCCGAAACTGCCACGCTTGAAATTTAGCCTGAAGGGTGTGCTCTCCGACGGTCTGCCCACCACCGCCCCACGCTCCTCGCGCGACAAGGGCTACTTCAGAATGCCTGCCTACAAGCGTGTGGATGCAGGATTGTCATACCTGCTCATCAGCGAAGATCAGCGTCGCAACAGCCGTTTCCTTCGCAATTTCAAAGAGGCTTGGATTGGCATAGACATCTTCAATATGCTCGACATCTCCAACGTGAGCAGCTACTATTGGGTGACCGACGTCAACGACATGCAGTATGCCGTACCAAACTACCTCACACGCCGTCAGGTGAATGTGCGTTTCTCATTGAGATTCTAAGGGGCACTCACTCCCCCTTTTGTTCTTGCTCCTCTTTGGCAGCTTTTTCGGCTGCCAACTTAGCCTTATATGCTTTCAATTGCTTCTGCCAAGCAAGTTTCTTAGCCTTTTCAGCAGCAGCCTTCTTTTCTAAGTAGGCAGCATATTGCCTTTCTATATAATTATCTGCCATGTCAATTTAGAATTATTCCTTATTAAACGAATCTGAGAACAAAGTGCGATTCATAATCGAACGACCGAGCGTGAGTTCATCGGTGTACTCTATCTCATTGCCCACACTCACGCCGCGAGCAAGCATTGTGATTTTCACGTCGCACTCTGCCAGGCGTCGGAAAATATAGAAATTGGTTGTATCGCCCTCCATCGTGGCACTCAGCGCCAATATCACCTCTTTCACGCCGCCCTCTCGCACACGCTCCACAAGGCTGTCAATCTCAATATCCTGCGGGCCAATGCCATCCATAGGCGAAATCAGTCCGCCTAGCACATGATACAAGCCGTGGTGCTGGTGAGTGTTCTCAATGCTCATCACATCCTTCACATTCTCCACCACACAAATAGTAGAAGTATCTCGCATAGGATTGCTGCAAATCGGGCAAACCTCCTGCTCCGAGATGTTGTGACACACCTTGCAATAACGAATCTCGCGGCGCAACTTGATGATTGATTCACCAAATCCCACAGCCACGCCCTCATCTTGGCGCAGCAGATGAAGCACCAAGCGCAAAGCAGTCTTTCTGCCAATACCCGGCAGCTTAGAAAATTCACTCACAGCACTCTCCAGAAGCGAAGATGCAAATTCTTGTTCCATTGTTTATCGTCAAAAATATCGTTGTGCAAAAATACAAAAACAATGACGCTTACGCAACACCCCCAATCCACTGCGCCACGGCTTTTCGTTTCAAAACCTGGATTACAATTTTTATTTCGAAAAAAACACTTTTTCACAATCTTCTCGCAAAAATATTTGTTAAACAAACGAATTAGTTATATATTTGCATATACATAACGACGATAATACACAATAACTTAAAATATTAACATTCAAATAATTAAAAAAATTTTCTATTATGGCAAATTTTTTGACAAACGAAAAACTTTTGATCGTCGGTGCTGGCGGTATGATTGGTTCTAACATGGTTCAAAGCGCTTTGATGCTTGGCCTTACTCCTAACATCTGCCTCTACGATATCTATGAACCAGGCGTTCACGGTGTATTTGACGAAATCCAACAATGTGCATTCCCTGGTGCAAACGTTACTTACACAGTAAACCCAGAAGAAGCATTCACAGGTGCTAAGTATATCATCTCTTCAGGTGGTGCTCCACGTAAGGACGGTATGACTCGCGAAGACTTGCTTAAGGGCAACTGCAAAATCGCTGCTGAATTCGGTGACAACATCAAGAAGTACTGCCCAAACGTAGAACACGTAGTTGTTATCTTCAACCCAGCTGACGTTACAGCTCTTACTGCTCTCATCCACTCAGGTTTGAAGCCTAACCAACTCACTTCACTCGCTGCTCTTGACTCTACTCGCTTGCAACAAGCTTTGGCTCTTGAGTTCGGTGTACAACAAGACAAGGTTACTGGCGCTCACACTTACGGTGGTCACGGCGAACAAATGGCTGTATTTGCTTCTCAAGTTAAGATTGACGGCAAGCCATTGTCAGAAATGGGTCTTTCTGCAGAACGTTGGGAAGAAATCAAGCACCACACAGTGCAAGGTGGTTCTAACATCATCAAGCTCCGTGGCCGTAGCTCATTCCAAAGCCCAGCTTACAATGCAGTTAAGATGATCGAAGCTGCTATGGGTGGCGAAAAGTTCACTTTGCCTGCTGGTTGCTACGTAAACTGCGACAAGCTCGGCTTCAAGAACGTTATGATGGCTATGCCTACTACTATCGACAAGACTGGCGTTCACTTCACTGAACCTGTTGGTACTGAAGAAGAATTCGCTGCTCTCGCTAAGTCTTACGAACACCTCTGCAAGATGCGCGACGAAATCGTAGAACTTGGCATCGTTCCTGCTGTAGCTGACTGGACTAAGGAAAATCCAAACTTGTAATTTATTGACATAAATCAATAATTTCCACTGGGAGGGGAACCAATCGGTTCTCCTCCCTATTTTTTTGCCGTTCAACCTAAATCGGCATAAGGGGCGTATGAGAAATTTTTCAGTTCAGTAGCGAAATCAAAAGTTTATCCCAATTCGGACATTAGGGCTTGGTAAGATTTCGGAGTTTTAGAAGTGCAGATTTTGATTGCTTTT
>CAJLWM010000086.1 GCA_905210415.1 uncultured Prevotellaceae bacterium | reverse complement strand
GATCGTTTCTTTAAACACTTTTACTAATTTTGCACTTGCTGTTGGACTCTACAATTTTTTATGAATCTCTTGGATAATTTGGAATAAGTGATTAAATTTGTAATACGAAAAGGTCATTGAAAAAATTGCCACATCAAAGCTGATTGGGATACTCTTCAATTTTTATATGAAATGCCGAGATAGGTGTCCATAGCGATGGCGGGCCCCAACCTGAAAAGGTGTCTTCGCGACCAGGCGGATTACAAAGCGGTGGATGCTCTCAAATCCTGTTTTTTTCGGAGTTTCATCACATCCCTTTGGTGTGGTATTTCTATAAAGCGATGAGGTGATGCATTGGTGTCATTTCATCGCTTCATTTTTGTGAATAACCGAAAAGTGGTTAATTTTGTAGTAATATAAGAGGTGAGCGCAAAAAATGCGGTTGTGATGCTGGCGATTGCGCTATGAAAAAAAGATTGTATGCCGAAGATAAAGATAAATCGTGATAGATTTGCTGTGGCCGCCGTGTGGATTATGCGGTTGGTCGTTGGTTTTGTGTTTGTGCTGTCGGGGTTTGCCAAGGCTATCGACCCGTGGGGCACTGTATATAAGTTTACTGACTATGTGAATATCTTAGGGCTGCAATCGCTTGAGTCGCTTGTGACATTCGGCGCATTCGCGTTGCCGATTGTGGAATTTCTGATAGGCGTGTTCATTCTGTTTGGCTTGTATCGCCGATTTGCTCCTATAGTATTGTTGGTACTTATGGCGGTGATGACGCCGCTGACGCTGTATCTTGCAGTGACCGACCGCATGGCCGACTGTGGATGCTTTGGCGATGTGATGGTGCTGAGCAATTGGCATACATTCCTGAAGAATGTGGTGCTTCTTGCGTGTGCTGTGTATCTGTGCATCAACAATCGCCGTTGCAAAAATCTGTATGGTGTGGGTGTGCAATGGATGGTGTGGGCGTTATCAATGGCGCTTGTGCTGGCGGTGGAGTATATCGGCTATGAGTATCAGCCGTTGGTTGATTTCCGCCCGTTTAAGGTGGGCACATCGCTCTATCAAGGCCCAAAATTCACTGAGGACGATGACGACAGTAAATTTGTGTTTATCTATTCGAAGAACGGTGTGGAGCGAGAGTTTACGCTTGATAGCCTGCCCGATGACACATGGGAATACGTAGACCGCCGCTCGGCAGTAAGCGAGGAAGAGCCTGTGGAGCAAGCCGTGACGATATTTGATGGCGGTTTTGATCGTACAGCGGAACTTCTGAGCAGCGATGCCGAACAATTGATATTTGTTTTCCCCGATTTGGAAAATATCAGCATCTCATCTACCTACTTGATAAACGAGCTGAATGAGTTTGCCCTTGAGCGTGGAGTGAAAACATTTGGCGTGAGCAGCGGTAGCGCCGAGCAGGTGGAGGAGTGGAACGACCTCTCGATGGCGCAATATCCGATGTATGCGATGGGCGACACAGAGATGAAGATGCTCGTGAGAGGCAATCCTGCTGTGGTGTATATCAAGGATGGCGTGATACGCTGGAAGCGCGCATTGCTGACGATGAGAAGCGATTTTCTGCAGAATGCAAGCAATGATATGTTGCAAATCAGCAGTGACTTTCGTGCCGGCAAAACGCTGCGATGGCTGCTTCTGATGTACTCTTTGCTGATGTTGGCGGTTTTAGTTGCCAATAGAATGCACGTCGTGGCAAAATTTACTATTAAAAGCATGAGAAAGAATGGCAAAAAAGCCGTAACTTTGCAAAAAGAAAAAGAATAACTATAATATAACTACACAATTAATTTTATAGAAAATGAGAAAAAATATTGTTGCTGGTAACTGGAAGATGAATACTACAGTGCCAGAAGGTGTGAAATTGGCAAGTGAAGTAAACGCAGCTCTTGAAGGCATCACTCCAAAGTGTGATGTTGTGATTAGTGTACCTTTCACTCATTTGACAGCGGTGAAGGCTGTAATCGGTGAAAAGCTTGGTCTTAGTGCAGAAAACTGCGCAGACAAGGTAAAGGGTGCTTACACAGGTGAAGTTTCTGCAGCTATGGTTGCTTCTACAGGTGCCACATACGTAATCCTTGGCCACTCAGAACGTCGTCAATATTACGGCGAAACTGCAGCTACATTGAAGGACAAGGTTGCTTTGGCATTGGAAAACAACTTGAAGCCAATTTTCTGTATCGGCGAAGTGCTCGAACAACGCGAAAACGGCACTTACTTCGACGTAATCAAGGCTCAAATCGAAGATTCATTGTTTGAACTCAGTGCAGAAGACTTCGGCAAGATCGTATTGGCATACGAACCAGTATGGGCAATCGGTACAGGCAAGACTGCTACAGCTGATCAAGCACAAGAAATCCACGCATTCATCCGTGGCCTTATCGCTGAAAAGTATGGCAAGCAAGTTGCTGAAGACACTACTATCCTTTATGGTGGTAGCTGCAAGCCAAGCAATGCTAAGGAATTGTTTGAAAAGCCAGACGTTGATGGTGGTTTGATTGGTGGTGCTGCTCTCGATGCAGAATCATTCATGGGCATCGTCACTGCATTCTAATCAAATAGAATAACGGCGAAAATTATAATAGTCACGGGGCAAATTTGAGCCCTGTGACTAATTTAACCCAAATCGGTCGTTCGGCCGTATATGTAAAAGGTTTTTTTAAAGTTTGGAGGCTTTCGTTTTTTTTATAAGGCAGCTTTAACTTGTGTTTAACTCGCAATTATTCGTTGAAAAGCAATTAATTCGGGGCTTATAAAATTCCGGAAACAACCAATCTCAAATGCCCTTATCGGGTATAATAAAGTTCTAAATACTTGGTATGAGAAAAATCATAAATCAGATGATGGCGGTGATGCTGCTGCTAACTGGTGTGAATGTCGGCATGGCAATGGGCAATGGCGATGTTGACATAGTCACTTATCTCAATGATAAAACAGGTGGTCAAGTGACAGTGATTGCGCCCGACCAGTTGAAGGAACGATTAAAGCCGGAAAACGGCGACCCAAACAACGGCGTGCCACGCAAGGCGGTGTCGAGCAATGTGGGTTATCGCATACAGGTGTTTTCGGGCAACAGTGCTACGGCAAAGCGCGAGGCGCAAGTGAGAGAGCGCAATATCATATCGCGTTTCCCGCAGATGCGTCCGTATATTGGCTATAAGGCTCCGTCGTGGAAACTGCGTGTGGGAGACTTCCGCACTCGTGACGAGGCTATGGAAATGTTGAAGCAATTGAAGAAAGTGTTTCCGGCTTATGCACGGGAGATGACAGTTGTGGTAGACAGAATCAATTAATGTGCTATACAAAAGAAAAAAATACGACCTTTGCGCCGCTTTTGAGATGTGAAGGGCGTTTTGTTATATAACATGGCAGAAGAGAACAGAGAATACGAACGTGTGGTGGAAGAAATTGCATCGCATTATAAGAAGATATTGGAACTAATAGGGGAGGATCCAGAACGCGAAGGCTTGAAGAAAACGCCGCGTCGTGCTGCGAAGGCCCTTGTTGACATCACTCGTGGTTATGCTCAGCATGCCGATGAATTTGTGAAGTCGGCATTGTTTGAGTATTCAGGCTCAAAAATGATAGTAGTTAAAGATATTGAATTTTATTCGCTATGCGAACACCATATACTTCCGTTCTATGGCACCGTTTCTATTGGCTACATTCCTGATGGCGCGATGGTGGGACTAAGCAAGCTGGCTCGTGTGGTGGATGCGTTTGCGCATCGATTGCAGGTTCAGGAGCGTTTTACTGCTGAGGTCTGCGACTCATTATATGAAAATCTATCGAGCAAGGGCGTGATTGTTGCATGTCAAGCAGGGCACATGTGCATGAAGATGCGCGGTGTGGAGAAGCAAGGGGCAAACACCCTTACTTTGGAGTATCGTGGCGCATTTGAGGAAAATGTGCAATTACGAGAAGAATTTTTTAGAATGATAAAAGATTGATGCAACGCTTTGGCTGTGTGTGCGATAAGTGCCTCAGATGTGTCAGAAACGAGGTTTTGATGAAAAAAAGTTTAAAAAAAAGTTGCTGAAAAATTTGGAGGATACAAGTGTTTGTAGTAACTTTGCACTCGCAATCGGGAAATGACACTAACAGAAAAGTCACTACCGAAGGTACTGCGAAAATAGCTCAGTTGGTAGAGCACGACCTTGCCAAGGTCGGGGTCGCGGGTTCGAGTCCCGTTTTTCGCTCAAAGAGTTCTTTCAATTTTAAGATATAATAGTTTGAAAAAACTATTGCTTGCGAAAATAGCTCAGTTGGTAGAGCACGACCTTGCCAAGGTCGGGGTCGCGGG
>CAJLWM010000085.1 GCA_905210415.1 uncultured Prevotellaceae bacterium | reverse complement strand
CATAATCACTTCATATGCCATCTTATTTTTGGGGACATTTACTGAATGTCCCTAAGAAAAGGCTCTCTGTAGATAAAATTTCGTTTAAAATACTCTCATTAAACTGTATTATAATCCCAGAATAATCACGGGTTTTATCGAAGGAATGCACCTGGCCTGGGGAGATTATGAATATAGTGTTGTTTGTTACGGGATAGCACTCAAAATCTACATAGTGAACTCCATCACCGTTTTGAAACCAGATGATTTGATAACAATTATGCTTGTGTGAATCAGTTAAGATGCTATTCATTTCCTGCATAAATTGCGTCAGTGAGAGTATCGCAATTTCACTATTGGGATGAAAGGAATTGTATAAATGGTATGTTGGTAGACTTTTGTTCATATTGTTTTTATGTTAATGTCGTGCTGTAAATTATAGAATATCTATGGTATTTTAAGGTTCACCCAAAGATAAAGTTCTTTACGGGTTTGGGCGTGGGAATGTGCAGAATAGAGAATGGCGCAGGAGTGGATGTTCGTCCAGATGAATCAGGGGTGACGATAAGGGAGGAAGACTCTACTTCGGGCGCGGCATCGTTTATGCCGCGAGCCGGAGTGGTATTCTTCGACCGTCTACGTTTGTCGATCGACTACCGCTTCCAAGAGAAGGCCAATCGTGGAGCTTACTTCACGGCTGGCTATGTGATAAGATTCTAATGAAAACAGCATACATTAGCGAGGCTGCATCACATCGGTTGGTGCGGCCTCGCGTTCGTTTCGTCCCAGCAGCGAGAGGTGGATTTGTTTCACGCCGAAGGTGATTTGATTTCACGCAGAAGGTGATTTTATCTCACGCAGATACCGCAGATTTAAGGGATATTTTCGATTTTCGGCGACAGTGGGCAACACCCGCGTCCCCACTCGAATGGCGCTTACCACATTGATTACCTTCGCATTATGTAGGCGGGGGATGGGTTGGCAGAAAAAAAACGAAGGTGGCATCCATAGCGGATGTCACCTTCGTTGTGTGAATATGTCTGTGAAATTAGTTTTACTTCACTTTGGCGATAGCGCTCTTGATGTCTTCAAAGATGTCTTCTACCGAGCCAGAGCCGTGGATGGCTGCGTAGATGCCTTCTTGCTCATAGTATTCCTTGAGAGGCGATGTCTGGTTGTGGTATACATCGAGGCGCTTCTTGATAGTCTCGAGGTTGTCGTCGCTGCGTCCGCTGTCTTTGCCGCGCTTGATGAGACGTTCGATGAGCTCATCTTCAGGCACTTCAAGACCGAGCACGATGTTCACCTTAGTGCCACGCTTTTCGAGCATAGTCTTGAGCGATTTGGCTTGAGGGATGGTGCGAGGGAATCCGTCGAAGATAACACCTTCTTTAGCGGCCTCTTTATTGTCGTCGAGCACCTTGTCAAGGATGCTGATCATCAGGTCGTCGGGAATCAGTTTGCCGTCGCTGATATAAGCGTTGGCGGTTTTGCCGAGTTCAGTGCCGCGAGCGATGTGGTCGCGCAACACGTCACCGGTGGAAATGTGGAAGAGGTGGTAGTAATTAATCAAGTTGTCGCTTTGGGTTCCTTTGCCAGAACCTGGAGCTCCAAAAATCACGATGTTAAACATAACTTTATTTTAATTAATAATTCATTCTTCAAGTCTAATCAATATATTCTTGTGTTTTTGAATTATGTATCAGATAGGTGTATGTTTCACATACTTAGGTTCATATCGTCGGCATCTTGCTTGTCTTTGCTGAGGATGTATATGTCGCTGAGGTTGCGAGCTTCCTCGTCGAGGTCGAGGCCATAGCCGATGATAAATTTCGATGGGATATTGAAGCCAACATAGTCGGGCATCACTTGATTGATGATGCTGTTTGGCTTGAAGAGCAGGGTGGCGAGTTTCACGCTCTTAGGACCTTGCTCGCTGAGCATATTGATGAGTTCGGCAGCGGTTGTGCCTGTGTCAACGATATCTTCGATGATAATGATGTTTCTGCCCTCGATGCTCTCTTGCAGGCCGATGATTTGGCGAAGCTCGCCAGAAGTCTGCATTCCATCGTAGCTCTTATAGCGGATGAAAGTGATTTGCGCGTGAGCCAGATTAACCTCGCGGAAAAGGTCGGCAGCAAAGATGAATGCTCCGTTGAGCACGCAGATAAACAAAGGCGCATCGTCGCCATCGAGGTCTTCGGTGATCTCGGCAGCTACGCGCTTGATTTGTGCAGCAATTTCTTGTTTAGTGATGTACGGCTCAAATTCGAGTCCTTGTAGTGTAACTTTTTTCATCGGAGGTCTGTGTTTCTTATTGTTGGGCAAAGTTATGAAAGATTGGCAACGCTTGCAAATAATATGGTGAATATCGTTGTCAAAAATTGATATTTAGTGCTTTTTGGCTTGAAAAGTGCTAACATTTTGGTAAATATGGGGCAGAGTGCGATTGGCGGCAATGTGGCAGGGTGCGAGGCAAAAAGGTGCATGGCGTGTGGCGTAATTTGTTGTATAATCAAGCAAAAACTCGTATTTTTGTAGTAATTATTGCCTGGGGCTTGTGGCTGTGATGATGAATGATGCTTACTGGCTGAGAATTAGGGCAATGACTATGATGATAAGAATAGGGAAAACCACGGATGTAATATGAAGATATTCACGACCAAGGAAATAAGGGAAATAGATAGATATACCATTGAGCAAGAGGGTGTTGATAGCCTCACGCTGATGGAGCGGGCCGCTACGGCGGTGACTTGCGAAATCACCTCGCGATTTCGCCCAAGCAAACGTATTGTGATATTTGCCGGTTCGGGCAATAATGGCGGTGACGCTCTGATGGTGGCACGTATGCTCTACGAGCAGGGCTATCATCCTGAGGTGATTTTGTTTAATGTCCGCTCATCGCATCTCTCAAAGAGCTGCGAGGTGTGTCGCGACCGCTTGCTTGAGTTGGAGGGCGTGAATTTCACCGAGGTTGTAGGCACATTCACTCCGCCCGACCTCGACAAAAACGATGTGGTGATCGACGGATTGTTTGGCACGGGCTTGCGCACGCCTATCAATTCGGGTTTTGCCGCATTGATACGCTATATCAACGAGAGCGGAGCCTACACTGTTGCCATCGATGTGCCTTCGGGCTTGTGTGGCGAGTGGAATAGTGGCACTCCGCGCAACAACATTGTGCGAGCTCGACTCACGCTGGCATTCCAGTTCAGCCGATTGGCTTTCTACTTTGCCGAGAACGCCGAGTTTCTTGGCGAGGTGAAGGTGCTCGACATAGAACTTAGCCAAGAAGCCACTTGCAAGACCCGCAGCGACTATTATCTCATTGAGAACGAGGATGTGAGCGCTATGATTAAGCCTCGCGATGCCTATATCAACAAGTACGACGCAGGCACTGTGCTGCTTGTGGCTGGCAGTTATGGCATGGTGGGAGCATCTATTCTCTCGGCTCGTTCGGCGATGCGTGCCGGAGCAGGATTGGTGACGGTGCATGCCCCAAGTTGCGCCTATCAGCCGCTGCAGACGGCTGTGCCAGAGGCATTGTTTGAGGTTGACCGTGGCGAATACTTCACTCGCCGCATCGACCTGAATCACAACTATAGCGCTGTGGCTATCGGCCCTGGTATTGGCACCAACGAGGACACTATGGATGCGCTCGACCAATTCCTGAAGAATTGCCGTCAGCCAGTGGTGCTCGATGCCGATGCGCTCAATTGCATAGCCAAGCAGCCTATGATGCTGCGCAACATACCTATGGGGTCGGTGCTCACGCCGCATGCTGGCGAATTCGACCGCTTGTTTGGCGCGCATGGCACGCAAGAGGAGCGTCTGCTCAAGGCCATCGAGGTGTCGAAGCTCTATGGCTTCACCATTGTGCTCAAGGGCCACAACACCATGACGGTGCGCAGCGATGGCAAGGTCTACATCAATAGCACAGGCAATGCCGGCATGGCTACGGCGGGCAGTGGCGATGTGCTCACGGGCATCATCGCTTCGTTTATCGCTCAAGGCTACGCTATGGATTGGGCTGTGGTGATGGGTGTGTATGTGCATGGTTTGGCTGGCGACATCGCTGCCGAGCAACATGGCGAGATAGGTATGATGGCGAGCGACATCATCGACAATGTGGGCAAAGCCATCATGCGCATCATGAGGGGCAACCGCTCTTGACGGGGGGAAGTGCCGCCGATGGTGTGAGAAAAATATAAAAATAAATAATCAATGATTATATGTTAAAGATGAAACTACAAGGATTTATTATTGCTTCGTTTGCTACGCTTGTTATGGCATCGCCTGCAGGTGCTCAGCAGACACAGAAATTCACTGCTGCAAAGCATAATGAATATGGATTGACTTATAGTCTGCCTATCACTCACCTCAAGGTGGTGGTTGAGGCTGAAAAGACAGTAAAAAAGGCTGGCCCTTACTACAAATATGCTAAGAAATATCTTGGCACCGAGGATGTTGTCACTGAGGATAGCCAAGAGTGGACATTGAAGGGCGTAGATGTGTCGACCTATGGTGTGCCCGACGAGGACAACCAATATCTGATGCAATTCAAGTCGGGATCTAACGTGTATGTGATGAAGAGCGACGATGGTTTGCTGCTCTCGGTTAACGCCGAGAATGTGGAGGCTCCTAAGCACGAACGCAAGGGCGTGAATGCCGAGGCTTCGGTGCTCGATGACAATGCCTATGCAAGCGCTATGTCGGGCGAGTTGCTCGCAAGCGCTTCTACTGCAAAACGTGCCGAGATTGCTGCTCAGCAGATATATAAAATCCGCGAAAGCCGCACCAATTATGCTACTGGTGAGGCCGACCAAATGCCACCCGATGGCGTTGCCATGAAGTTGGTGCTTCAGCAACTTGACGCTCAGGAAAAGGCTCTCACAGCTTTGTTCCTTGGCACTGTGCAACACAGCACCGAGGTGAAGGTGTATGACTACACACCTGATACGCTCGACGTGAAAAACAGTGTGCTGATGCGCATCAGCGACACCAATGGTATGGTGGACAGCGAAGACCTGAGCGGCGAACCGCTCTACGTGTCGATGAGCGTTGTGGAACGCGGCAAATTGCCTGTCGATGAAAAGGGCAAGGAAAAGCGTTTGCCAAAGGGCGCTGTGATCTACAAAATGCCTGGTAAGGCTAAGTTTACGTTTACCTATGCTGGTAAGAGGGTGGCTGAGCAAACATTCGACGTGGCTCAACTCGGCGTGGAATTTGGCTTAGATCCAGATATGTTCAGCAACAAGAAGGCTCCATCGTTTGTTAAGTTCTATCCCGAAACGGGCGCCGTTAAGGAGATTGGCGCTGCCGAGGTGGAAGAATCGGAAAAGTAAAATCACGGAATCGGACAAAATAATAGCGGCGAAATGGCATCGGTGATGCTGTTTCGCCGCTATCATATTATCCCAATTCGGGCATTAGGGCTTGGTAAGATTTCGGAGTTTTAGAAGTGCAGATTT
>CAJLWM010000084.1 GCA_905210415.1 uncultured Prevotellaceae bacterium | reverse complement strand
CTGAAGGACCGCCTGCAAATGGCAGTATTCCCCGAAGGCGATATGGGCAAACACGCAGTGACGCACTATCACACGCTTGAAAACCTCAGCCATGTGGCTGTGGTGAGATGCCAATTAGAAACCGGTCGCACCCACCAGATACGCGTACATATGAAATATATCGGGCATCCGCTCTTCAACGACGCCCGTTATGGTGGCGACAAGGTGCTGCGCGGCAACACATCGGCAAAATACATGCAGTTTATCCAGAATTGCTTTAAGATTTGTCCTCGCCAAGCGCTTCACGCCAAAACGCTCGGATTTGTGCATCCTGTCACCCATCAGCAAATGGACTTCGACAGCGAAATACCCGCCGACATGACTGCCCTAATCAACAAATGGCGCGACTATAGCAACGCTATTGACCAATAAAAAATTGAAGAAAAAAACGAAAAATAACAAAGGTGCAAAGAATTATTAATTCGGTTTTATAAATCATTATTAACCTTTGACAACTGAAAGTAATTTCGTAACTTTGGCATATCATGTATAGTATATCATAAAAATGGAACAAAAAGAAATCATTACACCTGAAGAATTTTCAGACATCTGCCCTATTGATGACAAGGATTTTAAGGAACGTATGGCAAAGCTTGTCGACGATCCTGGGTTTAGATACTTCGTGGAATTCATTATGCCAGATGTTGATTACCCATCATATCGAGAGGGACTTTTGAAACTTGACAACAAACGTGATTTTCAATTAGAATATTGTTGCAGTTATCTTGAGCAAGTGGTGAACAACACCACAAGCGGACTCTCGTCGGATGGCATTGACAACCTCGATGCCAACACCGCATACACGTTTATCACCAACCACCGTGATATCGTGCTCGACGCATCATTCCTTAACCTCGAATTGTCACGCCAAAACTTTCCAACCACTGAGGTGGCTATCGGCAATAATCTTCTTGCATTCGAGTGGATTTCTACGCTCGTGAAGCTCAACAAGAGTTTCATCGTGAAGCGCGACACCACCACTAAAGGACGCTTAGCTGCTGCTATACAACTCTCTCACTACATCCACTTTGCCATCAACAAGAAGAACGATTCTGTATGGATCGCTCAACGCCAAGGTAGAGCAAAAGACAGCAACGACCTCACTCAAGACAGTTTGATGAAGATGCTTGCGATGGGTGCCAACAATCATGATATCATACAAAGCCTCAAGGAATTGAGAATTGCTCCGGCTTCGCTCAGCTACGAATTCGACCCTAACGACTACCTCAAGGCCACAGAATTCTTGATGAAGAAGAAAGATCCTAATTTCAAGAAATCGCAAAACGACGACATCATAAGCATGCTCACTGGTTTGCGCGGCTTCAAGGGTCACATTCACTTCCAATTTGCGCCTTGCATCAACGATGAGCTCGACAAGATTCCTGCCAACCTCGACAAGCAAGAGAAATTCCACGCAGTATGCCACATCATCGACAAGGCAATCCACTCCAACTATCGCATCTATCCTTGCAACTACATCGCTTATGATAGAGTGACTGGAACCAACCGCTTTGCCGACAAATATACCGACGAAGACATCGCTTACTTCAACAAGTATCTCAACCGTCGAATCGAGAAAGTGAAAGTGCCTACCAACGATGAAGATAAGGCATATATGCGTCAACGAATTCTGGAAATGTACGCCAACCCACTTATCAACAAGCTGAAAGCACTCGGACAAGAATAAAAAATTTTTAGCAAAATCTGCTGCACATGAGAATTTTCCTTTTACCATTGTTTATAGCACTGGTGGTCAATTGCATTATTGACTATATTATCTACAAACAACTACAAAGAAACACCCATGCAGCATTTAGGACAATACGAGGCGCACACGTCGCTTTGTCAGTAGTTTTAGGTGTATCTGTCATTTTATTGGCAGTTACACCTAAGACTTTATTTGCAGGTCACGAATCGACATTATCAATCAGCATCTTTGCCTACGGATGCCTGCTTGCCGCCAAGCTTGTGTATGTGCTTGTGTCACAAATTTTGCGCTTGGTGCTTCCACGCAAACTGCGTCAATGTGGCATTGGCATTGGCATTGCAGCAGCTTTAGTAGTTATCTCCCAATCAGCAATAGCCACACTTGCCACGCGCTACGACATCGCAGTGAATCACGTCACTCTTTATTTTCCAAATCTGCCCGACAGTTTTGACGGCTACAGAATGGCACAATTCTCTGATTTTCACCTCAACTCGTTTGGCAACGACACCACATTCGTGCACAAGGCCGTGACAACAATCAACGACCTTCGTCCCGATGTGATATTCTTTACAGGCGACCTTGCAAGCAGCACGTCGAGCGAAGTTACATGCTTCGTGAATACGCTCAGCCATTTGCACGCGCCCGACGGCGTTATGTCTGTACTGGGCAACCACGACTATAGCGACTATTATCCGTGGACCGACATGAAAGCCAAAGCCGCCGATAGAGCACAGCTCATCAAATATGAACGAGATGCTGGATGGGACGTTCTTCTCAACGAATCACGCGTCATTCGCCATGGCAACGACTCTATCATCATCATCGGTGTGCAAAACATAGCCCGACCTCCCTACCACACCTACGGCAACCTCGGCAAGTCTTACAACGGCCTCAACGACAATAATTTCAAGATACTTCTCACCCACAATCCCGTGCATTGGCGCAACGAGGTGTTACCAAAGACCAATATCGATCTCACCCTCTCTGGTCACACCCACGCTATGCAGATGGTGATTAGCCTATTCGGCAAAGAATTTTCACCATCGGCTTGGCTTTACAAAGATTGGAGCGGAATATATCAGCAGTCGCAACAATATCTCTATGTAAACATCGGGCTCGGAAGCATTGGCGCTCCAGCACGCTTCGGAGACGCTGCTAAACCCGAAATCACAATTATCACACTAAAGAAAAGTAAATGACAAATCATAACAAAATCATCGAACTTATTGCCTCAGCGCTCGGCATCAACAGGCAATCGGTAGAACACACTGTGGAATTGCTTGAAGGCGGAGCCACAGTCCCTTTCATAGCACGCTATCGTAAAGAAGCCACAAATGGTCTCGACGAACTGCAGATACAAAGCATCAAAGAGAATCTCTCAAGCCTCAACGAACTCGTAAAGCGCAAAGAGACCGTTCTCAACGCCATCATCGCCCAAGATGCCCTCACCGACACACTACAGAAGCAGATCGATGATTGCTGGGACAGCACAACCCTTGAAGACATTTACTTGCCTTTCAAGCCTAAACGACGCACAAGGGCCGATATCGCCCGCGCCAAAGGGCTCGAACCATTGGCTCGCATCATCATGGCTCAACACGGCACCAACGCTCAGTATATCGCCACAAGATACATCAATAAAGACGTGGCTTCTGCCGACGACGCCATAAAAGGTGCTAAAGACATTATTGCCGAATGGGTCTCAGAAGACAAACGCATACGCGCCGCAATACGCCGACTTTTCACATTCGAGGCGATCATTTCATCTACTGTCGCCAAAGGCAAAGAGAGCGAAGGCGAACTCTACGCCACTTACTTCCACAACTCTGAGAGTCTTAAACGCTGCTCTTCTCACAGAATACTGGCTATGCTGCGTGGAGAAAAGGAGGGCATCCTAAAAGTTGATATTTCCATCGACGCTGATAAAGCTCTCAGCGCTATCAATCGCATAGTGATAAAAGGCTATTCCGACCTTTCGGACATTGTGGAAGATGCCGCTATCGACAGCTATAAGCGACTCATTAAACCTTCCATCGAGACTGAGTTTCGCAACCTCGCTAAGGAGAAGGCCGACGACGAGGCAATCTCTGTGTTCGCGCAGAATGTCAGACAATTGCTCTTTGCGCCACCTCTGGGCGAGAAAAATGTCATTGCCGTCGACCCAGGCTTCCGCACCGGCTGCAAAGTGGTGTGCCTCAACCGATTGGGCAACCTTAAGCATCACGACGTGATATTCCCCACTGCACCACGAAGCGATGTGGAAGGGGCCACAAAACGCATCCTTGCATTAGCACAGCGCTACGACGCACAAGCTTTTGCCATTGGCAATGGCACTGCAAGCCGCGAAACCACAAAATTTATCAAATCTATCAGTTTTCCTCGCCCAATACCAGTGTATGTAGTGAGCGAAAGCGGTGCATCGATATATTCTGCATCAAAAGTGGCGCGCGATGAGTTCCCAGATGAGGACGTCACAGTGCGTGGCGCCGTGTCGATTGGTCGTCGACTGATTGACCCTCTTGCCGAACTTGTGAAAATCGACCCAAAATCTATTGGCGTAGGTCAATATCAACACGATGTAGACCAAAACAAGCTCAAGCAATCGCTTGATTTCGTAGTGGAGAGCTGCGTAAACAGCGTTGGCGTGAATGTCAACACTGCATCAAAGCAACTGCTGTCATACGTGGCTGGCATCGGCCCCACCCTAGCTCAAAACATTGTGGAATATCGCACAGCCAACGGCAATTTCAAGAGTCGCTCCGAGATATGCAACGTGCCTCGAATGGGAGCAAAAGCCTTTGAACAATGCGCAGGATTCCTCCGCATCGCTGGAGAAAATCCTCTCGACAATTCTTCTATACACCCCGAGCGATATGCCATAGTGAAGCAGATGGCAAAAGACTGCAAATGCACGGTTGCCGACCTTTTCACTGACAAAAGATTGCGCGACAGCATCGACATCAAGAAATATATCACGCCTCAAATTGGCGAACCAACCCTCAACGACATTCTTGCCGAACTGGAAAAACCTGGGCGCGACCCTCGTTCCGACATCCAAGAATCCACATTTGACGAAAATATCACATCTATCGACGACCTTCGCGAAGGCATGCCATTGAAAGGCATCGTTGAAAACATCACACAATTCGGCGTTTTCGTTGACATCGGCGTGCACATCAGCGGCTTGGTACATATCTCGCAATTGAGCGACCGATTTGTGAAATCGCCAGCCGAAGTAGTGTCAATCGGGCAAAAAGTTAATGTAGTGGTACTGGACGTAGACACCACACGCAAACGCATATCCCTAACCATGAAAGGAGTGAAACAATGAACAACGTCATACTTAGCCTCGGAAGCAATAGCCACGACAGCAACGAGCAAATGCGACGGTGCATCCACTGGTTACAAAACACGCTGCAAGTGACTGCAAAATCTACGGTTTATCGCACCGCTGCTACAAATGGCAAAGATGCCGATTACACCAATGCAGTAGTGGCTGTGGGCACTTCCATGCCCATCGACCAACTCAATGGGCTGATGAAGCAATACGAGCGCGAATGTGGCCGCACGCCGCAAAGCAAATCGCTGGGCTCGATACCCATCGACATCGACATCGTGATATTCAATGATCAGGTAATCCGCCCGAAAGACTTCGCTCAGCCCTACTTCACCATCGGTTACCAACAACTGAAGTAGCCACCCAAACTGCAGATTTTAACCCAATTCGGGCATTAGGGTTTGGAAGAATTTCGGATTTTTAGAAGTGCAGATTTTATTTGCTTTTTAATGAGTAATAGCGAGCTATTGCGA
>CAJLWM010000083.1 GCA_905210415.1 uncultured Prevotellaceae bacterium | reverse complement strand
ATTCGCAACATTTTGTCTATGAATTAGTTGGCTAATTTTATACTATTTACTGAATATCCCTTCTTAAAATATGGTATTTTTAACACTACTGAGACAAAGCCTCACCATCATATTTCAAGCACTGAGGCAGTAAAATTAGGCAACATCGTGAGTGAATTAAACGCCGAAATCACACTTACCGAGGCTTTTGCCCACGAAGATTATTTAAAAACATTAATACTTCAGTTCGTAATACAGGTGCAACGTGCTGCAGAACGACAAGATTCACATCGTCAGCATCACAACATTGCTCCAACTCGCATATTCACACAATTCAAAATGTTGGTAGAAAAAGATTATCATATAATGCACAACGTGGCAGACTATGCCAAGCGCCTTGGTATTTCTTCAAAATTATTATCTCAGTATGTAAGGCTTTGCGCCAACACCACACCTCTCCAGATAACCAACGATCGAATTGTGCTTGAAGCGAAACGAAAAATACGGTACACTCAAACGAGCATTAAAGAGATTGCCTTTTCTTTAGGCTTCAAAGACCCTTCTTATTTTGTGAAACTATTTAAGCGCATCACCAATCATACCCCCAACGATTATCGCGACAACCTATAAGCTTTTACCAATCTCTCGCATATATTCGCAAATCAAACAACGTTTTTCCCGCGGGATTAGAAATCGAGGAGGCGGCAGTGGGCTCGTGCATACTTGATGCGGTGCAACTCAAAGTGCCACCACTCGCGGCGATAGGTCATAAAGCCGGCTTGGGTCATCACTCGGCGCAGCAGTGCGCGGTTGCTCAACGCCTCACGGCTTATGCGCCCTTGCTTCACAAGCATCTGCTCTTGGGTGATATGCGATGCATCGCTGAAGGAATCGAATTGCGTGCCCATATCCACCGGTGCGCCATCATAGAGCAATCCCACATCCACCGCAATGCCATAGTTGTGCGGACCGCCACGCTCAGGACGTGCCACATAGCGGGCATTGGCTGTGCCTTTCACGGCATTCCACATGGTGCGCTGCACACTTTGCGGACGTGCAGCATCGTAGATTACTATCGAGTAGCGCGCATCGTGCTTCTTGAGTGCCTTTTGCGCCTTTATAAGCGCCGCGGCGGCATCGGCGTGAAGATACGCCTTGCAAAATGTGCCATACATGTTCCTGCCCACGAAATTGTTGGTTGTGGCGTAGCGCAAGTCTACCGCCACCGTGGGGTCGAGGCGTGTCACCTCCACCATGCCGCGCTTCACCATCTTTGCATCCCAATCGACGCCTGCACTTGCAAGCGCCATCACCACGAGTATGCCAAAAACGATACGCCTAAACATAGTCACTACTCCCCCGCTATTTATTCTTCCACGCCAGTGGCAATGATGTCGCTACTGCCGCGCCATGGCAATGGCGCCATATATTGCTTATACCTCACCACCACGCGCTTGCCTTTGTTTTGCAATCTCATCAGGCGGTAGGCCAGAGAATCGTCTTCTATCGAGAATGTGAAATCGTTGTCTTTGCGCTTGATAGTGTCGGTGATAAACTGTTCCGACACCATGCCCGCCTCATAGGTCTTGAAGAGCAACCCCTCGCAACGCACGCTCATCAATCGGCCCGTGGCTTCGGCCTCGCTCACCACAGGATGGTAAAACGTCCACCACACCAGCACGCCCAGCAGCACCACCGATGCCGCCACTATGGCCATAGCCATATCTCGATAGCGGTCGCGCGGAGCCACCACCACCAGTTCGTCCATCTCGCGCTCTTCGCGCTCTTCGGGGGTCTCCTCCTTCGGCTTCTCCTCAGGCAATTCCTCCCCGTCGAAGAAGTCGTATTTTAATTTCTGATTTTTATCTTCGTCAGCCATAATTAAGTCACATTTTTTAGAGTTGCATTTTTCCGGCCTTAGTCTTCACAACGGTCTTGCCCAAGGCTATGTTGCGGCGGTCAATCTCCATCGACACAAATGCATATATGCCAAGCACGATGAGCAACATCGTCTGTATGCCCCACACGAGCATAGCGAATCCCGAAGCGTTAGGGTCGAGGTTGTTTACATCAAATGTGCCGATGCCATATATCGAGAGTCCGAGGATGATGGCCATGTGCCAAGCGCCGAGTCCGCCATTGGTAGGCACACCCATGCCGATGCTGCTAAGCACAAACAGCACCAACACTGGCACAAGCCCCAGATGGCTTGTGAAATCAAATGCGAATGTGGCAATATAGAGTTGCAGATAGTAGCAGCCCCAGATGCACACGGTGTAGAAAAGGAACATCCACTTGCCTTCCATCTTGCCGATTGCGGCAAAACCATTCCACAGGTTAAGCACCATAGTGCGCACCTTCACCACAAGGCCGTTTTGTGTTTTGCTTGTGAAGAGCCACACCAGCAGCGCCACAAACACCACGCCGCCTACCCACAGCCACACATTGGTGAGCACACCCACTATCATGGTGCGCACATTGTCGCCAAGGCATTGATAGATGGCATCTTTGGCAAGTATCGCTGCCAACAGGGTGATGAAGAGCACCGTGAACGTGTCGCTCATGCGATCGGCCACCATCGAGCCCACCACCTTGGTGAACGATGCCTTCTCGCGGTTGGCTATATAGCCGCATCGCCACACCTCACCGGCGCGAGGAAACACCAGATTGACTGCATAAGTGCCGAATATCGAGTTGACCAACGCGCTCAATGGCGACTCAATGCCTATGGCGCGCAACTGCAGACGCCAGCGCATAGCCCTGAAAATATGGCTAAACACCGACACCACTATCACAACGCCAAACCACCAGAAGTTGGCGGCTTTCATCACGTCTTTCATCTTACTCACATCCACATTGGTGAGCAGAAACCATATAAGCGCCACGCTTATCAGCACCGGCACTCCATATTTCAGCAATCCTTGCAATACTTTTTTCATCAATATTTCTTTTTAAGTTTCTTGAGCGACACTTTTCGTGCCTCCGCGCAAACGGTATTTTTGCAAATGGCTTTTGAATTTCTCCAAGTTGCACTATCTTTGCATAACTGCAAAGTTACGCCTTTTTGTGGGTTCATTACCTATCCTAAGGCACTTTTTTTAATCGCGGCACGCCCTCATTGGAGCATTGCCTCACACCATACTCACAATATGCAACAAGTAAAAGCAAAAAAAGCTCTCGGACAACACTTTCTCACCGACCTTTCGGTGGCTCAACGCATCGCCGACACACTCAGCCAATACGTTGGCACTCCCGTGCTTGAGATTGGTCCTGGCATGGGCGTTCTCACACAATATCTCATGCAAGCCGGCCACAGCCTGAAGGTGGTGGAGCTCGACGGCGAATCGGTTGACTACCTCAACGAGAAATACCCCGCCCTGCATGGCAACATCATTGCCGACGACTTCCTAAAGCTCGATCTCAAAGCCATCTATGGCGACAGCAACTTCTGTGTGGTTGGCAACTATCCTTACAACATCTCATCGCAGATATTCTTTAAGGTGCTCGACTATAAGGACCAAGTGAAATGCTGCAGCGGCATGCTGCAGCGCGAGGTGGCGCAACGCCTTGCTGCCGGACCGGGCTCCAAGGTCTATGGCATACTCTCGGTGCTATTGCAAGCATGGTATGACATCGAATACCTTTTCACCGTAGACGAAAACGTGTTTAACCCGCCGCCAAAGGTGAAGTCGGGCGTGATACGCATGGTGCGCAACTCAGTCACCGACCTCGGTTGCGACGAGCGGTTGTTTAAGACCGTGGTGAAGACCAGTTTCGGACAGCGCCGCAAGATGCTTCGCGGTTCGCTAAAGGGCATGTTCCCTAAGGGTTGCGAATTGCTGCAAGACCCATTCTTCGCCCTGCGTCCAGAGCAACTCTCTGTAGCCGACTTTGTGCGCCTAACCAATATGGTAGCCGAAGCCAACCAGAAGTAACCGTCACCCCCAGCCACAAGAAGCCGGAGAGGATTGCGTGTTGACTCCACCCGCTCTGGCTGATGCCATCACATTGTCGGTGGTGTGTCTCACGCCGATGGTGATTTTATTTCTCGCAGATGGTGGTATTGATAATTTCACGCAGATCGCGCAGATTAAACAGATTTTTTTGATTTTGTAGATGGGTATCATTTTCGTTTGGTGATGCATTGGGGGTAGGGACGTGGCATGCCACGTCCGCATAATGTGCAGGTAATCAATGTGATAACTGCTATTCGAGTGCGGACGCGGTATGCCGCGTCCCTACCAGCAGGTGGTGGTCATCGGCGCGTAAATCGCAATATCTGCTCTATCTGCGGTATCTGCGTGAGCAAAACCACCTTCTGCGTGAGAAAAACCACCTTCTGCGTGAGAAAATCCGCCACGGGGCGGGTGTGATTCCATCCTCAATGGGCGAAAAACACACCCCCAAACTCGGGGGTGTGAGTAAGGGGGTGTGAGGATAAACTTGTATTAATATGGGTGTGTGTTATTCCACTTCCATGCCTTGTAGGTTGTAGGTGTGTCCGTTGCGAACGATGAGAATCTGTCCGTCGCGGATGATTTTTCTTGCTTTGTTGGCATCGTCGACTGTGCTGGTGATGGTGCCGATACCCGATTGTTTTCTGTCTTGAACGAGTCGCACAGGCATAGCATCAGAGGCAGTCATTCTGTCGTCGAGATAAGCGTTTTCGTAAGAGTAGTATAAACAATTGATCAGTACATATAATCTTTCGGGGATATCGCACGATTGATAATAACCTCTTATACCCAAGTAATTTCCGTAGCTTCCACAATAGATTCCTGCAGCAGGGAGGAATATAGCGCCGGCTGCTTCCATTTTCTGCCATTGCTCCAGCGTGAATTTCTGGAATTTCGCATAAGAATATTCTTCACGTTCTGGGTCTTCGGTAGTAAGGCCGCTCTTGAAAGTAATGCCTTCTGGACATTGCCAGTTATCTGGCAGGAATATCATACCATTGATGGTGCTGGTGGCTGTGGCGATGGCGGCAACGCCAAACAGTTTGTCGTGATTGGTGCGTTTCTTCAATAGGTATTCCCATTCTTCGCCCTTGGGTGTGCGCCATGTGTTTGGAGCATGTTTGCCAATGGTGTTGGTGCCCCAATCCACAAAGTTGCCTTGGTAATGATATCTGTCTACATCCATGCTAATGCCAAATCTAATGTTTTCGCAATCTGAGCTATAGCAAAACAGGTCGATTTTGTCGGCAAGATCGTATTTGTTGGTTTCAGAATTGTAGACTCTGTTGGCACGACCCAGCATATCGTATTGGTTTTCGGCGAACGACCATGTGTAGTTGCCGCTTTGCACGCCCGAGCATTGCAAATTGCCCTTGGCGAAATACACTTGTCGGTCGGCGGACACAGAGAAAAGTCCGTTGATAGCATCTTCAGGCACGGCATTTTGACCCATTGCGCCCACTGTAGCAGCAGCCGCTGCTAATAACGTAAGTAAAAATCTTGATTTCATAATGTTTAATATAAAGTATGGTTAATAATAAATTAATATCCAAAATATGGTATTTGGTAGGTTGGTATCACATAATTGAATAATGTGATTATCTAACAATTGGGCTGAACCCTAATGCAAATTTAAATGATGTTTTGTGGAAATGCAATGGTTTGAGGAGATTTTTTTTGAAAAATTTTTCAGAGGCATCGGCGCGTGGCGTTTTTTGGGGCCACGGGGAGCGTGTCGTATGTTCACGCAGTGCAGTGTCCAAATAGAAGTGCAACGAATTTCGGGGTAAAACTATGAAAAACAC
>CAJLWM010000082.1 GCA_905210415.1 uncultured Prevotellaceae bacterium | reverse complement strand
TGAAAAAGTAAAGTCAGCTTTCAATTTGAAAGTTTTAGGTTAAGCAATAGGGTAAGAACAAGACTATTTTGGCTGATTCTGGCGTTTTTTTGCTCAGTTAAGGAGGATATTGGCTAAAAAAGTAACAGATTGTAAGCAAAATTTGCCCACCCCCTAAAAACAGGGCACTTTTTCAGTGCCCTCGGCATGCCACGTCCCTACCGGCGGGTGTTATCAATTGGCGGCTTTCCCGTTCTGGCGGGTGTGTTCCACGAATTGGGTTGAAGGATTCAGACCTATAAAAAAGATGAAAAATGACGTTTGCGCATATCGCAGTGGAGGGCGTTTTTGGAAAATAGTATTATCTTTGTGAAAAGGCTTTGAAAACAAAACCGATAAAGAAGAATTATTTTAATATGAAGAAATCTGTTATTAAGATTGTGTTTGCGCTCGTAGCGCTGGTGATGATGGGAGCATGCTCGCAGAAGCGTGTGGATGTTGAGAAGGTGGTGGCTGAGATGAAGATGCCATATACGATGCTCGATGGATTTACAATCAACTCGATGAGCGTGAACGATTCGGTGATTGTAGCTGACTGCCAAATCACCGACGAATATGTGGCTGAGATGTTTAGGAACACCGATTTTATGATGGTGAACCTCAACTACGGCACAAAGAGCAACGACTTTAAGGCTGTGAGAGACGCCGTGATGGAAAATAATATGAAGGTGGCTTTCGTGGCAAAAGATGCTGCTGGCAATGAGGTGAACCGTGTGACAATGACCGCCGACCAAATGTCGGGTGAATTGGATAAGGGTATGGTGACACGTGCCACAGCAGCTGCCGAAAACGCAAGTTGCCCGATGGATATGGACGACGGACGAAAACTGATTAGCGCAGTGGCTAAAGGTGACGACACCGTGGTGTATACCATGGAATGTGGCGAAAACTATCGCAGGACCGACTTCGTGTCGATTGAAGAAACCATGAAGCGTGCGATGATCAACTCTATGGCGCCGGATGTGGCTACTAAGCGCGAACGCAATGCCCTTGGCATCTATTATAAGTATATCTATAAAATCGGAAACGACACTTTGCACACTATCACAATCACTCCTCACGACTGGTTGCTCTATTGATGCGGTAAACCCAAATCGGCCATTAGGCCGTATATGTAAGGAGTTTATACTGCTTGGAGTCTTTCGGCTTTTATAAGGCATCTTTTGCTTGTTTTTAACTCGCAATAGCTTGCTATTACTCA
Source organism: uncultured Prevotellaceae bacterium (assembly GCA_905210415.1). Lineage (GTDB taxonomy): Bacteria > Bacteroidota > Bacteroidia > Bacteroidales > Muribaculaceae > SFTJ01. Next base: position 4,659 of record CAJLWM010000082.1, on the reverse strand, counting down.
TTAAAAATCAATCAAAATCTGCACTTCTAAAACTCCAAAATCCTGCCAAGCCCTAATGCCCGAATTGGGGTAAAATTTTGTAAATCTGATTAATGTCTGTTAATGCCCGTGCAATAGTAGCCGAGGGATAACTATCTTTGTAGGGACGAATAATCAGAAGCGACGATGAAGCGAGATTGGATGTTTGCAATAATCACGGTGTTGTGTGCCATGCCGAGTGTGGCTCAAGAGCGCATAGTGGCTATGGATGGCAATGGCAGGGGTGTGTATGCCGATTCACTGAGGATGCGAGCCATAGAGTGGCGCGTGCGTGCCGATAAAGCCACCATTGAAGGCTATAAATTGCAGAAAAGCAGCGGGCTCGATCAGAAAGCCCTTGCTACACAACTGTCGCCAATTAAGTTGCAATCACCAAATGTGGATGTAGACAATTATGTGGACACGCTGGCATATCGATACCCCGACGTTTCGGTGCCATCGCACTATGCTGTGACGGGGCGATATGAGGATATGCTGTGGCAGCGAAATCCTATGGCATATGATTTCAATCGCGAGGGCAAGATTGCCTCGTGGTATGATGGATATGTGACGGGCATGAGCGGAAAAAGCACCGCTCCGATGCTTGGCTCAGTGCGTTGGGCCGGTGCTACAGCCACGCAGAATTTCGGCGAGCATTGGCAGGTGATGCTGGGCGCTACGGCGCAGAAATACAATCTGCCGGCATTGGCCTACAACACATACTCATTTAACGGCCAAGTGATGTATACGCTCAATCGCAATGTGGGTGTGAGCGTGTTCGGGCAATATGAATCATCGCCATTCTTCAGCCATGCGGGCAACGTGAGACCATCGATGCTATATGGTGGCTACCTGACGTTGAAAACCAATAATGATAAGTGGGGCGTGGATATGGGCGCACAGACCTATCGCGACCCAGTGACGGGGCGTGGCGCCACGGTGCCGATTTTCCGACCATTCTACAACCTTAACGGCCAGAAGCTTGGTATTGACCTTGGCGGATTGCTTTACCAAATCTTTGAGTCGCTGAGCGTGAAGTGCAACGGAAGCGGATCGTATGATTACAATGGCACCGGAGGAGTGCCTGCAAATATGCTTCCAGTGTCGCCTGGCAAGGCGCTCGGCTTTGAGCATTCGCAGGGTCGCTATCTTCCACCGCCAAGATAAACCCGAATCGGGCAATAGGCCGTGAATCTAAACTTCAGCAAATCTTATTTCTTGAATTGCATCATCCATTGCCAACCAGTGTCCCATTGGTAGGCGTATCGCCAGTGTCCGGTCTCGGGCACCACAAGCAGTTGCTTGTGCTCGGAGGCAATGCTGTTCCATGCCGCATAGGTGCTTGTGGGCGCGCAAGTGAGGTCGTTGTAGCCAAACGAGATGAACGCTGGCACTGTGAGAAGACGTGCGAAATTCACCACGTCGTAGTATCTTACTGTTCCCATTGCTTGCTTGATGTTGGCATCGCCCTTGTGGAAATAGAAGTAGTGAGGCCAGCCACCGGCACGGTCGTGCAGGTAAGCCTCTTGGTCGCATAAAGCAGGGAAGAAAGCCATGATGGCAGTGACTTTAGGGCAAAGCGCAGCAGTGACTATGCTGAGCGCGCCGCCTTGGCTACCACCCACCACAAATAGGTTCTTGCCGTCGTATTGTGCAAGAGTTGTGAGATATTCTGCAGCCTTTACGCAGCCAAGATATACGTTGCGATAATAGTAAGTCTCGCGTGAGGTGATGCCAATTGATGGGTAATTGGCAAGAGCGCCCGATGATAGCGCTGCATACATTTTGCTGTCGGCATCAAGCGGAATAGAGTGAATGCCGAGGTCGAGAGTGATAAATCCGTCGTTGGCGGGGTCGATGTAGCCACCTATCTTGTGAACACCGGCTCCAGGCACACGCATCACTGCCGGATAGCGGCCAGGCGCTTTAGGAATGGCGAGAATGCCATAGATGGGCGAGACGGATGCTATTTTCACTTCATATACGTTTACCTTATCGGTGCATTTGTCTGGCAGGAGTGTAAGACTGGCGTCGGTCTTGATTTTTGCGAGATTGCTGAGTTCGCCATCCCACCATTGCTTGAAGTCGCTTGGCATAGTAACAACTGGCTTGATGCGCTCGGGCGAGAACCCTACGGCGCACGAGCCGGAATATTTCACACCGTCGATGGTGACTTGTGCTGTGCAGCGCAGAAATCCCGGTTGCTTCATGGTGCCGCCCGCGATAGTGGCTACTCCATTGCGCAGAGTGATGTTGCCAGATGTGTGAGGCTTCATCTTGTCGGCGCAAATTGTGTAGGATACATTGGCATTGTTGAGAGCAACGCATGAAGATTTCACTTCGATTTTAAACTTAACGCTCTTTCCTAAGTCAAAATTATAAGCATCGGCTACAGCTCCGACTGATGGATCTGACACTGCATCGGCAGGCGATACGGTAACGGTGACAAGTCGTTGGCTGGGTTGTGCAAAGATTGCCAAAATGGCGAAAGCCAAAAATGATGCTGTAAACAATATACGTTTCATAAATGAGATTTTTATGGATTTTGTAGCATTCAAAGTTAGCGATTTTCTGGCAGATGCACTATCTTTGGCAAACAAAAAAATATAATACGAAAAACGAAAACAGATTAGAAGATATGAAGAGACTTAGAGTATTGCTGATGGCAGCGTTTCTCACGGTGATGGCAATGAGCTTCACCTCGTGTGAGGAGGTAGAGATACGTTATGGCAACGTGGAGGGCGTTTGGGAACTTGAGAGTGACCAATATGGCTATGTTCGCGACCTTGATGTGGATAAATACAGATTTAATTACAACGGCACAGGCGTGTATGGTTGCTACGACTCTTACGGCCATTGGGTGGCAGACATCCCATTCGTGTGGGACTATGGCTGGAATGGCGACGGCACCATACTGATTGACTTCGGATCGAATGGCGGAGTATATCGCTACTACTATGACTTTGATGGCGGATATTTGATTTTGAGCAAAGACCCGTCATTCCGCACATATTTGGCGTACAGACGAGTGCCAAATTGATTGATGAAATACAAATGATATAAAAACGGGAGGACGCTTTGACGTTCTCCCGTTTTCGTAATTCCAATTCGAGCATTAGGGCTCGGCAAGATATTGGGATAATATCGTAGATTGGATTACTTTGAGCGATAGGCGATGAAGCCGAAGCGTGCTATCACCACGAAGCAGAGCAGAGGTAGTGCAAACGAGGCGTTCACGGCTGGCAGAGATGCCACAGTGCCGAGGTCGATGATAGCGCCTTGCAGCGGTGGCATAATGGCGCCGCCCACGATGGCAAGCACAAGGAATGAAGCACCGAAAGTGTGGTCAGCAGGGTTGACGTTTTCGAGCGCGATGCCATAGATGGTAGGGAACATCAGCGACATGAATACCGATGTGGCTACAAGGCAATATAAGCCACCGTAACCATCAATAAATATCGTGCCTACGTTTGTGACGATGGCGCACAATGCGAAGATTGTCAGCAATAGGCGAGAGTTGACGTATTTCATCAGCGAGGTGCTGATAAATCTGCCGCAGAGGAAAAGCGCCATGGCGGCGATGTTGTATAATTGTGCTGTTGACTTGTTGATGCCCAGACGGTCGGCATACTGAATGATGAATGTCCAAGTCATAATCTGAGTAGCCACATAGAATACTTGCGCAATCACGCCCTCGCAGAAAATGCGATTGCGGAAAAGTCGTTTCACCGATTGTGAGAAAGTGGTTTTCGCTGCAATGTCGTCTGCTTCTTTTGGCTGAATGCTATCTACCACGCTGCGCTTCACGCACACGGCAATCATCAGGAGCATAAACAGCACCACGCAGCCGAGTATCACATAGGGGTCGCGTATCACATTCAGGTCGTGCAGGCGTATGGCTGCCTTGGAGGCGGTGTCGAGGTTGGGAAAACCTATTTCGCGCACTTCGGGGCTATCGCATTGCAGCGAAGCAAGCACAAGATTTGATGCCACAAACATGCCGGCGAGCGATCCAAGCGGATTGAACGCCTGAGAGAGATTGAGGCGTCGAGTGGCAGTGTCTTTGCTTCCGAGCGAGAGAATAAATGGGTTAGAAGTGGTCTCGAGGAAGGCAAGTCCGAATGTGAGCACATAGAGCGAGATGCAGAAGAAAGAAAAATCTTGATATGCCGCCGCCGGGATAAACATGAAGGCGCCTATTGCATAAAGTGCAAGCCCGAGCAGGATGCCGCTCTTGTGGCTATATCGGCGCACAAACATGGCGGCAGGAATAGCCATAGTGGCATAGCCTCCGTAGAAAGCAAATTGCACGAGCGAGGCTTTTGCTGCCGATAGTTCCATCATGGTCTGGAATGCTGCCACCATAGGGTTGGTGATATCGTTGGCAAATCCCCAAAGCGCAAAAAGCGAGGTGATGAGGATGAATGAAACAAGATATTTTTTCTCTACGAGCGGAGTGCTGATATTGGACATTGATATAAAATGTTTTTTTGTGTGATACAGTAAAATACAAAGTTAATGGATAATTTTCTAATTCACGCTCGTTTTTTTTCGTTATTTGCCTTCTATCCACGCGAGATTGAATGTGTAGAGTCCAACAGCAAGTGCAAAATTAGTAAAAGTGTTTAAAGAAACGATCTT
>CAJLWM010000081.1 GCA_905210415.1 uncultured Prevotellaceae bacterium | reverse complement strand
TCCGCCTACGGCCATTCCTTCAGGTAGGTTGTGGATAGTGACGGCAAGGGCAAGCATGGCTGTCTTTGACAGGTGGGACTTGATGCCCTCGGGCTTGTCAGTGCCGATGTGGAGATGGGGTGTGAGTTCGTCGATCAACAGCAGGAAACCGATGCCCAACAGAAAGCCTACGGCAGCAGGCACTACCGACCATGCACCGCTATCTGCCCTCATCTCCATAGCGGGAATGAGCAATGACCACACGGACGCTGCCACCATTACGCCTGAGGCAAAGCCCAACAACGACTTCTGCAGTCGCATGGACATTTCGTCTTTCATAAAGAATACGAAAGCCGAACCAAGCATCGTCCCTAATAGCGGAATCAGAAGTCCTATGATTATTGTCATCATTTCCGTCATAATCTGTTCTCTTTAGCAATGATGCAAAGGTATGATAAAATCTTCTGCTGGGCAATACCTAAAAGTGGGGTTTGTAAACTCTGAAGCGTCAAAAAGGTTGTTTGTTGTGACAGAGAACTCCCAACGTTTGGCCTTGTAGCCAATGGCAAGGTCAAGAAAGTGGGTTGTAAGACACAATGAAGGGTCTATACGCCCGCCTCTCATCGTGGCATATAGACCCTTGTCATTTTTTCTACTAACCTTCCATCACCCATTTCCATGCTGGTCTTATTTCTATCTTGAGTCCATCACGCACAATCTCCCCCTCATCCTCGTAAGTGATTATCATGGCTCGATTCAGAGGATACAAACCATGCAAGGCTACTAATGCTTTCACTTCCCGCTCTATGGTTTCTCCGTCGCTCATCTGATAGCTCGCCTGTACAGCCAGTCCCTCATCAGGCACATAGAAATCCACCTCTATGTTTTTATTGTAATAGTATAAGCCCTTGCCGTATTTCTTATACAATGTAATTGCGCAAAGATTCTCCAGCAAAGAGGTATTCGGATTGCTGATGAAGAGATGCAGCAGCCCATTATCTACAAAATAATGTTTTTTAATTGTTTCTTTCTCCACGAACTTGGAAACATGATTATCGATAGAAATCAATAGGCATGATTCATGCAGATAGCGAACATATTCCATTACCGTTGATGGACTACATGAAGTGCCGGTTGCTTTTATCAGGTTACTCAAACGGTTCAAGGAGCATGGCTGTTTCACGCTTTCTGCCAATCTTCTTACACAAAGGCGCAAGGCATCCTCGTTCTTTACCTTGTGACGAACCACCAGGTCATTAAAGAAAATACGATTATACAAGCTGTTTAGCCATACTCTCTTTTCTTGAAAATGTACAAGCTCAGGGAATCCCCCCCAGTCGAAATAGGTTCGGAAATTGCGCTGCAGTTCATTTGCTTTTCGTCCGTATTGCCAATTTTTTGAAAGCAACACTCCTACAGCTTTCAGATATTCAGAAAAGCTATATGGAAATACGCTGATATCCAGATACCTTCCTCCCAATACAGTCTCTATGTCGCGACTCAGCATTTTATAAATCGGTATTTTTATTCGGTAGTAACGAATAAAATGTTTTGTTTCTTTTCGCTGATACAGAATAGAATCTATTCATAAAGCTTTTTAATGGCGTGTAGTGCCATTCTTCGTCAGCCTTGATTCACAAAAGGGTCTATGCGCCACCTGTTCATCGTGGCATATAGACCCTTGTCGTTTTCCCCGTGAAGTGCGGGGGAATATATGTTTGCTGGGCACCTTATACTCCTGCCCAGCTTAGAAGTAAAACAATCAGCTTTGTTATTTAGCTGGATATCTATATGTTATGGACTTAAATCTATATCCAAGAAATTTCTTACTGTTATGCTCATCACTACCAGCATAATCTTTATCGTCATTATTTCACTGTCTGACAACGAGGCTGCACGCCGTCTGCGCTTCACTCCACTATTGTCTTCCAGCAAATTTCCAGCATTTTCCGCATCGAAATGTTTGCAAAACTCGTCTATAATACAAAATAACTCTGTAACTTTGCAATCGGTAGTCATATCAAATGAATTTGTAACATGCTGTAATTCACCCATAAAGGTACAAAATATTTGTGAGACTACCAACTTTTTATAAACTCTTTCTTATCCCGAACTGGGGTAGATATTACATATATAGCTTCTGGTTTTCGAAGTCCACCTCCTTATCAAGCTGTTCGTTGAAGTTGCGGAACACTTCCTCTTCAACGTCGCCCAGCTTGTATTCCTTTGCTGCGTCCTTCTTTATTTCGGCTATCCATGCCCGGCGTGCTGTGACATAGTCGCTCTTGACACGCTCCACATTCTCCTCCGTAAGCGATGTAAAACCATAGTAGTCCATAATCATGCGGTACGACCATGCCCAACGGTATTCTGAGTACATAGCGTTGATTTGTTCGAAACGTTCGGTCAGAGCCTCAGTCGTGTCGATGTCGCCAGATATTATGTCGTCGATGATGCGTTGCTCTTCCTATTCGGGCAGCAGCAGACCGGATATGTCGGTCCACGATCCTGTGCCCACAGTTGTGGTTGGTTCTACGGGAGCGTGGCGTTTCAGCACGGCACCCATGTATATACGCAGAGCGATGTCGTAGTATTTGATGCCCTTGCGCAGCGACGAGTTCTTGATGACATATTCGTGATAGTTGTATGTCGAAACGTCTTCGCCCGAAGCCTCGCGCAGGTCTTCCAGTATCTTCTTGCCACGCAGAATCTCGCCCACGGTAAATGGCGACAGCCAGTCGAAGTTGACAATGCTCTTGCGTGCGCCGTCTGGTCGCATGTCGCGCTTGGGCCATTTGCGTATGTCGCGGTAGAGGCCAACTGTAGTGAGGTTGCGTCCCGGCACAAGATACATGGTGTCGTTGTAGGCAATGAGATAAGAGAAGGGCAGCGAGCGTGTGTCGGGATGATACATCAGTTTGCCGAAGCATACCGAGAAGGCTCCTATGTGTGCCGGCATCAGTATGTAGGCACCGCTGGCTGTCTTGGTTCCGCGCTCCAAAGTGCCGTAGTGCATGGGGCCCATCTTATAGGCATGGTTGGAGAAATTGGTGGCAGAGCCAGCGTTGTAGAACGAGAACTGTCCGCCAATGAGCAGCGAACTCTTATGGTGTGAAGCTGTGAACGGACCGCAGAATGCTGCGCATGCCTCGCCGTTCGACATATACGAGTTGGCGAAGAACACGCTTCCAGCAGCCGTGAATCCGTTGCTCAGCTTGCACGCCTCACCCACGAAGCAGTCCTGCATCTTCACGCTATTGATGATAGACGAGCCGTCGCTGATGATAGAGTTCTCGCAAATCACGCCCGTGCCGATGTAAACAGAAGCGTTGCTGTTGCTCATTATGGTGCAGTCGCTCAGTCTTGAAGCGCCCGAAATCTCGCAGTCGTCGTATATTACGGTATTGGTTATTTCCTTGGTGTTTACTATCTTCACCCTATTGCCTATTGTTGCCATTTCGGGCGAAGTGCGTTCTATCTCCTCGCGTATGAGTCGGCGTATGGCATCCTTCAAAGCACGGTTGTGGAAATGCTTCACCATGAGCGCAGCCACCTGGCTTGTCAGTCCGTGATAGAGTATGAGGTTTCCCTCACCCACCTCGTTGAGTACCGAAATGAGGTTGCCCTCGCCATAAGTGGCTCCGTCGGTAGTCTCCATTGTGCATACATTTGATATTATGCAGTCGTTGCCAATGACGTAGTTGTTGATAAATCCCGAGACGTTCTCGATGAGGCAGTTGTCGCCAATGGTCACATTACGCAATGTGGCGTTGTTCACGCCAGAGTGTTTCATGAAGCCGCGGCTTACCTCCACGTTTTCGGTAAACGATCCGAGGCTGATGTCGCCGTAGAACATTACACGGTGGAAGAAGTTTGGCTTGAAATCATCGCTCACTTCAATTCGTTGCCAGTCCTCTGCCCAACAGCTGTTGGCTTGTAGTGCTGAGACTTCGTTGTCGGTTAAGTTTCTTTTTCCCATGTCGTTTTTATTGATTATTATGGTGTGGTGTTGCCTCTTTTATTCCACCTCATACAGTATAGAGTCAACCAGCAAGTGCAAAATTAAGAATAAACCCAGAAGAACTCTTCTTTTGGTGTGGAAAAAGTTCAGTTTTTCCCTTGGTATCTGATACTATCAAGTCGTGAGAGTGTTTAAAATGAGGTTTGATTTGACGAAAAACTGAATTTTGTATCGCAGTTTGGAAACAAAGCATTATCTTTGTACCATAATTCAAAACAAAATGGGCATCAGCAAGCTAAAAGTAGTGTTGACAGAAGAAGCACAAGCTTTTTTGGATGCGCAGCCATTCAAAGCTCAGCAGAAGATATACTACAATATCTTCAAGGTTGAGGAAGGTGTGATGAAAGTTGATATCTTCAAGAAACTGGAGAATACCGAGATATGGGAGTTTCGAACTCTCTACAATGGTATATGCTACAGGCTTTTCTCCTTTTGGGATACTGAGGAAGAGACTTTGGTTATTGCCACACATGGCATAGTCAAGAAAACTCAGAAGATACCACTAAAGGAAATTGCCAAAGCAGAAGAGATAAGAAAAGAGTACTTTAATAATAAAAAGAAATAGCATTATGGCACAGATGAAATTGATACCAGCAGACAATATGAAAGATAAACTTTGGGGTAGAAGAGGAACACCAGAGCGTGAAGCAATGGAAACTAAACTCAAAGAAGATGTGAACGCCTATATTGTAGGCGAAGCCATACGCAAGGCTCGATTGGCACAAAACCTCACGCAAGAACAACTTGGTGAACGTATCGGTGTGCAGCGTGCTCAAATTTCAAAGTTGGAGAAAGGTACAAGTGTTATCACATTGCCAACAATGAGTCGTGTGTTCCAAGCTTTGGGTATCGCAACAGCCACTCTTGATTTGGGTATTGCCGGCAAGATTGCGTTGTGGTAAGATAATTAATAAATAAAACCTGAAATATTTATTGCCATACCCTCTAAGAAAGATGAAATACAATAATATAGATTAGGGATTGTCGCAAATTTGCCGAAACAAATCTAACGTTATGATTGCCAGTGCTATAAAGTTTTAGCGCCTTTGCGTAGGATAACAAAAAATCCCCCAAACTGCTTTGTCGGCCCTGTTTTGGGGGAAACGAAAAAAACGTTATTGCAAAGGTACAGCTAATTTCTGAAATAACGCCAAGTTTTGCGTTCGCAGAGTTCGATTCCTACAAAGATTATGAAGAGTCTTTCCAAAAGAGTGAACTCGGACGCTTTCGTGCCCTCCTCCCGTTGCGTGAGATGGCCATCAGATTCGGTTTGATTGACTCTGTGCCACACAGAAAAGTCGGTCGCAAATCTTACTTCGGTCCTGAAGGCAAGGTGGCACTCATGTTCCTCAAGTCATATACCGGATTGTCTGCCCCAAAACTTATGGAGCAACTCAACGCCAACATCCACTATCAGATATTCTGTGGCATCCGAATAAGTCCAGCGAATCCTGTTCATCTTCTTCGGCATCCGCCAATCCCTATGTTATTCCCGAAATATTACTGGATGGGGACGGTTTAAATTGTGCTTTATTCAGCTAAATGCATGTTTTGAGGATGGATTCGGTTGGATATGTGGAGTTTTTCTTTTGCTTTATAACTAAAATTCCTTCTTGAGGGGCGTGATTGTTGGTGGAAAAACCTTATCTTTGCTATGCTAAAAGGCAAGATTGTGGGCGCAAACAAGAGAGCAACCATGGGTGCTGATGAGGTTGGGGATATGGCATTGCTGGCTTCGTTCGCCGTGTGTGTTGCGCTGTATGCATATCTCCCACAACAACGTTATCAAAGTCGAACAACAACAATTTTTTTGCCCTATGAAGAATTACAGATTTCTATTGCTGGCGCTGGCTCTCTTGCTGTTCAAGACGGCCTCGGCAGACAGCAACCCCCAGTTCTCTACGGCTGGTTTCTATGAACTGCCGCAGTCTGGCAGAACGGTACATTCGATGAACCCGGCCTGGCGGT
>CAJLWM010000080.1 GCA_905210415.1 uncultured Prevotellaceae bacterium | reverse complement strand
AAGATCGTTTCTTTAAACACTTTTACTAATTTTGCACTTGCTGTTGGACTCTACAATCCATTAAGGGCGAAAAAAAATTTCGAGTTTTTTCGCCCTTAATAGTTATTTTTTGTCAAATCATCGTATATTTGCAGACTACACAAACTGTAAACGCTGTGAATAACATTATGGAAACTGGCAACAAAGAGTCGCTACCTAAGCGCATACTGCATCTTTATGTAGATGGTTTTAAGTCTATGACCATCGGGCGCACGCTATGGGCTGTGATATTGATAAAACTCTTCATCATTTTTGCCATCCTGAAATTGTTTTTCTTCCCCGATTTTCTTGAAACGCAGTTTCCCGACGACGAGCAACGAGCCGAGCACGTGCGATCGTCGCTCATCCACAACCATGATGCCACAGCAAGCGACAACAATTGATACCAAAAACGACAAAACAACCAAACTAACCTGCAATTATGAATGAATTACTCAATGTAACGGATTGGTCGAGAGCACAATTTGCCCTCACCGCCATATATCACTGGATGTTTGTCCCTCTCACCTTGGGACTATCGGTGATTGTAGCCATTATGGAGACCATCTATGTGAAGAAAAAAGATGAGAAGTGGCTACACATCACAAAATTCTGGATGACCATTTTCGGAATCAACTTCGCCATCGGTGTTGCCACTGGCATCATTCTCGAATTTGAATTCGGCACCAACTGGTCGAACTACAGTTGGTTTGTAGGCGACATCTTCGGCGCGCCTCTCGCCATAGAGGGCTTGCTGGCGTTCTTCATGGAATCTACATTCATCGCAGTGATGTTCTTCGGCTGGAACAAGGTCAGCAAAGGCTTCCACCTTGCTTCATCGTGGCTCACAGCACTTGGCGCAAGCATCTCAGCGCTATGGATTCTCGTGGCCAACTCGTGGATGCAATATCCTGTAGGCATGGAGTTTGACCCTGAGCAGATGCGCAACGTGATGACCGACTTCTTCGCGGTGGCATTCTCGCCTGTTGCCGTCAACAAATTTTTCCATACCGTGTTTAGCGGTTGGACCTTGGCAGGAGTCTTTGTTGTGGGCGTGAGCGCATGGATGATGCTGAAAAAGCGCAACATCGCCACTGCCACACAAAGCATCAAAGTGGGAGTGATAGTTGGTATGGTGGGCATGCTGCTCACTATGGCATTCGGCGACGGCTCGGCAAAGGTGGTTTCTAAGGTGCAACCTATGAAACTTGCCGCTATGGAGGGCCTTTATGAGGGCGAAGCGGGTCAACCGATTGTGGCTTTCGGCATTCTCAATCCCGAAAAGCGCTACGACAACAACCAAAAGCCTTATCTCTTCGACATCTCTCTGCCTGGCGGTTTGGCGATTCTCGCCAAAGGCGATTTCAACGCATTTGTGCCAGGAGTGAAAGATATTATCAACGGCATCGACATTGATGAGAATGGCGACACCATCAACACCATGCCTTATCACGAACGCATCGCCCGTGGCAAAGCCGCGCACAATTCGCTTCGCGATTTCGACGCCGCTCTGGCGCTCGGCGACACCTTGGCTATGGCTCAAGCAAGGGCTTCGCTCAAGGAAAACTTCAAATATTTCGGCTACGGCTATTTCAACAGCGCCGACGAGGCAATACCAAACATTCCGCTGGTGTTCTACGCGTTTCACGTGATGGTGATACTTGGCGGTTTCCTGCTGCTGGTGCTCGCCGTGGTAATGTATTGCATCTTCCGCAACCAATTCATGCAACGTTCACGCTTGCTGCAATTCGTTGCCATCCTGTCTATCCCGCTGGTGTGGATATGCAGCCAAGCCGGCTGGATTACCGCCGAAGTGGGCCGTCAACCTTGGGTGATAGAGGGTCTGATGCCAGCACGCGCTGCCATCTCCGACCTCACCGTTGGTTCGGTGCAAACCACATTCGTGATTTTTGCCATTCTCTTCACGGCTCTCCTTGTGGCAGAGTTGAGCATTATGCTTCACTACATCAACAAGAAGACAGCCACCGACATTATCAATCCTAATAAGTAAAAAAACACTCGGCTATGATAACATACGAATTTCTTCAACAATATTGGTGGTTTCTAATCTCAGTATTAGGAGCGCTGTTGGTATTCCTGCTATTTGTGCAAGGCGGACAGACCCTACTATTCACCGAACGCAACCTCGATGCACGCAGCATGATGGTGAATTCGCTCGGACGCAAATGGGAACTCACATTCACCATGCTTGTGGTGTTTGGCGGAGCATTCTTCGCATCGTTTCCGCTATTCTATTCCACCAGTTTCGGCGGCGCCTACTGGCTGTGGATGCTCATCCTATTCAGCTTTGTAATACAAGCCGTATCCTATGAGTTTCGCAGCAAAAAGGGCAATGTGTTTGGCACAAAGACCTACGACACATTCCTGCTCATCAACGGATGTTTCGGCTGCATACTCCTCGGTGTGGCTGTAGGCACATTCTTCTTCGGCGGGCAATTCACCGTGGAGAAGCACAACATTCTCGACGCAGCCCAACCAGTGATTTCGCGCTGGGCCCCCACTCGCGGATTAGAGGCGCTCACGGTGTGGCAATGCCTACTTTTGGGCGTCACAGTGCTGTTTTTGGCGCGCACACAGGCTTCGCTATATTTCATCAACAATATCAACGACGACTCTCTGGTCAAGCGCCAACGTGCCAACGTGCTCATCAACGGACTGATATTCGCCACTCTATTTGTGGCATTCGTTGTGGTGCTTCTTCTTAGCGACGGCTATCAGTCGGCGATTATCGATGGCAAAGAAAGCATCATCAAGGTGCAATATAAATATCTGCACAACCTCATCGACATGTGGTGGGTAGCGGCAATATTCCTCATCGGTGTGCTGGCAGTGCTTTTTGCAATCTTCTACACAGCCTTCACAAAGCACTTCACGCGAGGCATTTGGTTTAGTGGCTTTGGCTCCGTATTGGTGGTGCTGTCGCTATTCTTCATCGCTGGCTACAACGGCACATCCTACTATCCATCGTTGCTCGATATGCAGAGTTCGCTCACCATCACCAACAGTTCGTCGAGCCAATTCACCCTCTCAGTGATGAGCGTAGTGAGTCTGATTATCCCGTTTGTGGCGGCCTACATCATCTATGTGTGGCGACAAATGGACAAGCAGCCCATCACAACCGACGAGATGAATTCAACTCAGCACAAATACTGATTTTTCAACCCAATTCACAACATATCAGTTAAGCGGCAAAACCTTTCCGGGCATTGCCGCTTTTTTTGCACCATAGCGCGATTCAAAAATTTTTTTACATCTACGTATTTGGGATTATTTGTATCTTTGCACAATGATTTCTTCTGAAAGTGGCAGCCAAAGTTTATTAGCGCCAACAGAAGAGAATCACCAATCGAAGTAATAAAAAACATAATTAATTGTCATCTATTTAATATGAAACATTCCCTTATCTTCGCCATCGCTCTTGCAGCGGTAAGCAGCGTGGCAGCATGGGCCAACGACTTTCAAACGGCCGTCGACCGCTTTGCCCGTGCTGAATATATGCAAAACGCCTCGGTGGGCGTGTGTGTGATGGATCTTGCAAGCGGCGACGTGCTTGCGGCAAACAGCGAAAACCTCGCCATCACCACTGCTTCAACAATGAAAACCGTCACTTCAGCATCTGCCCTGGCTCTGCTCGGCAAGGATTATCAATTTCCAACCATAGTGTATGCTATCGGCGAAATCAAAGGCTCTCGCCTGCACGGCAACGTGGTGGTGAAAGGCTTCGGCGACCCTACGCTCGGTTCGCGCTATTTCCCTGAGAATGCCAACATCGTGGAGCAAGTGCAAAACGCACTGCAAGAAATGGGAATCAAGAAAATCGATGGCGACATACGCTACGATGAGTCGGCTTATCCTTTCGAAACATTCAGCGACAACTGGATGATTGAAGACCTCGCATATAGCTACGGCCCTGGCGTGCATGCCATAAACTATTGCGACAATCTGGTGAACCTCAGCTTCGACCGCTCAGGCAACGAAGCCACCGACTTTGTGTTCTCGCCTGCAATCACCAACTGCAAAGTGATTTCGCACGCTCGCGTGGGCGACACCCAGAATATGTATCGACTGATGAACATCGGTCCTAACCCAAACATCATCCTTTATGGCGACATACGTCGCAACGACACCCGCTACTCAAGCGACTTCGTCAATCCCAACCCTGCACAACTGCTTTGCGACAGCATCGAGCGCAGCCTGCAGGCTCTCGGCATCGACGTTAAGCACAAAAACATCAAGGAAGAGGACCTTTGCGACACACTGAAAATCGTGGAGCACCAATCGCCTGTGCTTACCGACATCATCACATCGCTGCTCGACCGTAGCGACAACATGTTCACCGAAGCGCTCCTCCGCGCTATCGCCCGCAACGACGGCAAAGAAGCCACTGCAAACAACGGCATCGCCGCTGTGAAGCGCCTGTGGGAAAGCAAGGGTATCGACACTCGACCTCTATTTCAGCGCGACGGCAGCGGATTGGCACGCAACGGCAGAGCATCTGCTAAATTCTTTACCCAGATGCTGCGTCAAGCCAATGCCGACAGCATCGCCACTGGTGTGAGACTATGCGACCTCATGACTCATCTTGGCGTAACCGGCAACATCGGCAAGCAGATAAAGAACTCTCCGCTTTGCGGCAAAATCGCCTCTAAGTCGGGCAGCATGAGCGACGTGCAATGCTATGTGGGATATTTCCCTGCCGACTGCCCTAAATATTCTTGGGCAATCCTCGTGAACAACTGGCAAGGCCCGCGCGCTCAACTCAAAGACGACATTGAGACTCTGCTTCTCAACCTTTTCTCTCAGCACGAAGGCACAAGCCGACCTGCCGATGAGGATTAGAAAAATGTTAAAATTGGTTTACAACGACATTTTTTCCGACTAAACCGTGGATTATTTGCAACCTTTTTAATAGGTTTGTACTTTGATTTGTCGTGGGTTTGTGCAACCAATACCCACAAAGTAGAAAATTTTTACCGATATGGACAATTCACTTGAGAAACTATTACAGCAAGTGTATGAGCTTGAAGGACTGGTGACACTTGCCTTGAAACGCGGCAACAACGTGCCCGATATGGTGCTGACGATGATTGGCGACAAAGCTTCTGCCGTGAACGCGGCAGCCAATTCGCTCAACGTTGTCACTGCCAATACCGTTGAGCCAACCGATGCTACGGTTGCTGCTGAGCTGGCTCCTGCTGCTCAGCCCGAAGGCATCGACTCTCTGCCCGACGACGAACCAGATGACGACATCACCGTAGAAATAATTGAAGAGCCTGAACTCAACGAAGAGCCTGCCACTCAACCTGACGATATTGAATCTCTACCCGATGATGAACCTGACGACGACATCACCGTGGAAATAATAGAAGAACCAGAGGACAGCGAAGAGCCTGTGGAGAGTGAAGAACAAGCTCCTGTAGAAATCGCCGAAGAGCCCGTAGCAGAGAAAGCTGAAGAGGAAGCTCCTGCCTCAGTCCCATCTCACGAGGCGCAAGACGACAACGAGGACATCACCCTCGATGAGGCATTGCAACGCAATATGACTAAGGATTTGCGTCACGCATTCTCGCTCAACGACCGCTTCCGCTATCGCCGCGAACTGTTTGGCAACAGCGACTCTGTGATGAATGAGACCCTCAATCTGGTGGAAACCATGCACTCTTTCGACGAGGCTGAAGACTATTTCTACAACGACCTGCAATGGGAGCACGACTCTCCTGAGGTGGCCGACTTTATGGTTATCATCAAAAACCATTTCTGGAACAAACGTCAACAAGTGTAATATCTTATAATGGCTGGAAAACTCTACATAGTACCAACCCCGGTGGGCAATCTTGAGGATATGGCCCCACGCGCATTGAGCGTGCTCAAGAGCGTAGACACTGTGCTTGCCGAAGACACGCGCACAAGCGGCGTGCTCATGAAGCACTTTGGCATCGCCACGCCCATGATTAGCCACCATAAATTCAACGAGCACGACGCT
>CAJLWM010000079.1 GCA_905210415.1 uncultured Prevotellaceae bacterium | reverse complement strand
CACTCCAGAGGGGTTGCGACATTACTCGCAGCCCCTCTGATTTTTATACCTTTTCGTTCGAGTCAAGTATGAAAATGCACAATAATCACATATTTTAACGGCATGTCCATACGTTCACCGCGAAAACTATTGCGGTTTTAAAAGTTTTCACCTACCTTTGCAGCACGTTAAGCGAAATAGTATATTTTTTAGGTCGAATCAAAACCACTTATGAATTTAAACGAACGCATAATATCAACCACAATTCAGATGTTAATGCAGATGGGTGTGTCGTCAATGACAATGGATGCCATTGCAAAATCATGCGGCATATCAAAGCGCACCCTCTATGAGCACTTCCCTGACAAGCTCACACTTGTCACCGAGGCGCTGCATCACAAAAACGCCGCACATCAAAAAGAACTTGAACGCATCTTCAACGAAGCGCCAAACGGCATCGATGCTCTGCTTAGGGTATATGCCGAGGTGAGAAAGCAAATCACCCAAACCTCTATGGCTCTTGTGTGCGACATCAAAAGGCTCTATCCCTCGCTATACAACGAATATGAGGTGATGCACCAACAAAACACCCAAGCACTCATAGACATTCTGCGCAAGGCGCGCACAGAAGGCATGGTGAGAGACGATGCATCAATCGAAATATCGGTGATGCTCTTCAATATGTCGATGAGAGACCCTGAGTTGACGCAACTATCCTATAGCCACGACATACCTTTACGAAAGATTCTCGACACCCTCTTTATTAACTTTCTACGTGCTATTGCATCTAATAGTGGTCTGGAGTTGATCGATGAATTTATAAGCAAGGAAATAACAGAAAATAAAATAGAAAACAAATAATAACTTTAAGCGATGAACAACATATTTAGCACTCTGATTTTGAGCGTATTGGCATTAGCCTTCGGCTCTACCAACGCCCAAACCACAGCCAGCAGCGATACGCTGATGCTTTCGGTGGACGACTGCGTGAAGATTGCTCTCAACGAAAACCCATCGGTGAAGATTGCCGATATGGAAATCACCCGTGTTGACTACTCTAAGAAAGAAACTATCGGTCAACTCTTTCCTAACGTGTCTTTCGGAGCATCTTACAGCCGCACTCTTGCCAAACAGACAATGTATATGAACAACGGCGGTCAAACCATGGCTATCAAGATGGGGCGCGACAACACCCACAGCGTGGGCTTCAACGCATCGATGCCTATCGTTTCGGTAGCGCTCTGGAAATCAATCAAACTATCCGACAACCAAATTCTTCAAAACATTG
The DNA here is from genome assembly GCA_905210415.1 of uncultured Prevotellaceae bacterium. Lineage (GTDB taxonomy): Bacteria > Bacteroidota > Bacteroidia > Bacteroidales > Muribaculaceae > SFTJ01. The sequence continues at coordinate 5,401 of CAJLWM010000079.1, read as the reverse complement.
AAGCTGCTCGCACATCGCGCATCTCTCTCGTAAACCAAGTGAAGAATGCTTATTATGCATTGTTGCTCGCTTACGACTCTTATGCAGTGCTCGTGGAAAACCACGCTACTGCCAAGGTGAATGCCGACATCTACGAGAAGAAATTCAAGAACGGTACGGCAAGCGAATTCGACGTACTGCGCTCAAGCGTGGCTGTTAAGAATATCGAGCCTTCTATCATCGAAGCGCAAAACTCTATCCGCAGCCTCGAATTGCAATTGAAGGTGCTCATGGGCATGGACGTAACTCTCGGCATCAAGCCTAACACTTCGCTCTCCAACTATCAAAGCTCTATGTATGGCGAAGTGCTCTCATTGAGCAACGACCTCAGCGGCAACACCGACTTGCGCAAACTCGATCTGCAAACCGACTACCTCAAAAAGGTGGTAGACGTGCAGAAGGCTTCGTGGTATCCTACCATCTCTGCCAACATCGGCTACAACTGGTATTCGATGAGCGACGGTAGCCCATTCAAAAACTTCACCTGGAGCCCTAATTCAAGCGTAGGCATCACTCTATCGTGGACTCTATTCAACGGCAGTCAACGCTACTACAAGCAGAAGCAAGCCGAACTGCAATACAAGGAAATGGCTTGGCAACGCGACAACCTCAACCGCACATTGGAAATGCAACGCCAAATCCAACTCGACAACATCCAGAAGAACGTGAAGCAGATTGAGACCTGCACCGCAAGCGTGGAGCAAGCCGTGAAAGCCAACCAGATTCAAGAAAAGAGTTTCAAGATCGGTGCATCTACATATCTCGACCTTCGCGACTCTGAAGACGCTGTAATGACCTCTAAGCTCTCTTATTATCAAGCCATCTACAACTACCTTGTGGCTAAGAGCAACCTCGAATTGCTCCTCGGCAATGCCGACGTGCAATACCCTACCAACGTGAAAGAAGCTGATGCTCGCACTAAGGCAATCCTTGCCGAAAAAGAGCTTGCTAAATCACAAACCAACACCAACGATAATAAATAACATCAACTGAATATCTACATCAAGAAATTATGAATTCTATCAAGCAAATTCTCAGCGTGGCTTGCGCATCGCTTCTTTTGGTGTCATGCACTGGCAAAGAAGACAAAACAGTAAAGCAAGTCGATGAAAAACCACTTGTGAAAGTCCAAGAAGTCTACGAACAAGAAGTGCTTCAAACAGCAGAATACACTGCCACCGTTGAAGGTTTCAAAACCAACAACATCTCCACTTCTACACCTAACCGCATCAAGAAAATTCTTGTTGACGTTGGCAGCCCTGTTCGTGCTGGTCAAGCCCTCGTGATACTCGACGATGTAAACATCGAACAACAAAAAATACGCATTGCCAACCAAAAGGCAAACCTCGACCGCGCTAAGGAATTGCTTAGCATCGGTGGTGGCACACAACAGGCCGTAGACCAATTGCAAAGCGAATACGACGCCGCATGCCGCGCCTACAACTATGCAAAGGAAAACACTGTGCTCACCAGTCCTATGAGCGGAGTGGTTACTGCCAAGAACAACGACAACGGCGACTACACAAGCGGTTCGCCAATCCTCGTTATCGAGCAAATGCAACCAGTGAAGGTGGTAGTGAGCGTAAACGAAAGCGACTTCCCTCGCATCAAGAAGGGTATGAAGGTAGAGGTGACTCTCGACGTTTATGGCGACGAAGTGTTCACCGGCACAGTATATCTTATCCACCCAACTATCGACGCAGCCACTCGCACATTCCAAGTGGAAGTGACTTTGCCTAACACCGACAATCGCGTGCGCTCTGGCATGTTTGCCCGCGTTACATTCAATTTCGGTTCAAAGCTCAACGTGGTGGTTCCTGACTTGGCAATCGTTAAGCAGACTGGTAGTGGCAACCGCTTTGTATATATCTACAAAGACGGCAAGGTGACCTTCAGCAAGGTAGAACTCGGACGTCGTCTTGGCGAAAACTACGAACTCCTCTCAGGCGTTGAATCAGGTAGCCAAGTGGTAGTGAGCGGTCAATCTCGCCTCAACGACGGCATGGAAGTAGGCATCGCAGGCGAAACCAAAGCTGCTGCAACCGAATCAAAGAAATAATAAAATCTTACACTCACAATTTTAGAATACACACACAATGAGTTTATATTCAAGTGCGGTAAAACGGCCAGTAATGACGAGTCTCTGCTTTGTGGCAGTGATTATCCTCGGTCTGTTTTCCTATTCAAAACTGCCTATCGATTTGTATCCGGACATCGATACCAACACCATCATGGTGATGACATATTACAACGGAGCAAGTGCCAGCGATATTGAGCAAAACGTGTCGCGACCTCTTGAAAACACCCTCAACTCGGTTGAGCACCTAAAGCACATCACTTCCACCTCACGTGAAAACGTATCGGTGATTACCCTGGAGTTTGAATATGGCTACGATATCGACGTGCTCACCAACGACGTGCGCGATAAATTGGACATGGTGTCAAACAACTTGCCCGACGACGCCAACACGCCATTTATCTTCAAGTTTAGCTCCGACATGATTCCTATCCTCATTCTCTCTGTGGAAGCCAACGAAAGTACTCCTGGTCTTTACAAGATTCTCGACGAACTCGTTGCCAACCCATTGGCCCGTGTAGACGGCGTGGGTTCGGTATCGGTGAGCGGTGCTCCTGAGCGCGAAATCCACATTTATGTCGACCCTATCCGTCTTGAGGCATACAACCTCAGCGTTGAGACCATCGCCTCGATTGTCGGCGCCGAAAACCGCAACATCCCTGGCGGTTCGTTCGACATCGGTAACGAGACCTACTCGCTGCGTGTGCAAGGCGAATTCTCCGACGCTAAGCAGATGGAAAACATCGTGGTGGGCTCTCACAACGGTGCAAACATCTATCTCCGCGACGTGGCTCGCGTTGACGACTCTTTGGAAGAACGCGCTCAACGCACCTTCAACAACAACGTTCAAGGCGGTATGATTGTTGTGCAAAAGCAATCAGGCTCCAACTCTGTGCAAATCTCCGAGAAGGTGAAGACGTTGCTTCCAAGCATACAGAAGACATTGCCTACCGACGTGAAACTCGGCGTAATCGTCGACACCAGCGACAATATCATCAACACCATCAACTCACTCACCGAAACTGTGATTTATGCACTTATCTTCGTTGTGCTTGTGGTGTTTGCATTCCTCGGACGCTGGCGCGCTACGCTCATCATCGTCATCACTATCCCAATCTCATTGATCGCCTCATTCATCTATCTGTTTGCTACAGGCAGTTCGCTCAACATCATCTCTCTGTCGTCACTCTCCATCTCTATCGGTATGGTGGTGGACGATGCCATTGTGGTGCTTGAAAACGTCACCACACACATTGAGCGCGGAGCCGACCCGAAACAGGCAGCCGTTCATGGCACCAACGAGGTGGCAATCTCCGTTATTGCATCTACCCTCACCCTTATCGCCGTGTTCTTCCCATTGACCCTCGTCACTGGTATGACTGGTGTGCTCTTTAAGCAATTGGGCTGGATGGTATGTATTATGATGATTATCTCTACCACTTGCGCCCTCTCGCTCACACCTATGCTCTGCAGCCAGATGCTTCGTCTGCGCGGTGCCGACAAGAAGGGTCTTATGAAGAAAATCTTCACACCTATCGAGAAGGGCTTGGACGGCCTCGACAACGCCTACGCAAAACTGCTTGCTCTGGTGATTCGTCGCAAGACTGCCACCATCCTCATCTGTCTTGGCATATTCATCGCATCTATGGGCCTTATGAAGTTTATCGGTAGCGAATTTATCCCAGTGAGCGACAACAGCCGCTTGGGCGTAACTCTCGAATTGCCTATCGGCTCTCGCGTGGAGAAGGCCGAAGAAGTGAGCCACCGATTGTATAACGAATGGACTGAGAAATACCCAGAAATTCAGATAATGAACTTCACCGTGGGTCAAGCCGGCAGCAACAACAGCTTCGCATCTCTCTCCGACAACGGTTCGCACATCATCTCGATGAACATCCGCCTTTGCAACCCATCAGAGCGTAAACGTGGCATCGTGGAAATCGCCTCACTCATGCGTGAAGACTTGAAGCACTATCCTGAATTTAAGAAGACTCTCGTGAACGTGGGTGGTAGCCGTGGCGGCAGCATGAGCGGTCAGTCATCACTCAAATATGAGATCTATGGCTACGACTTCGAGGCAACCGACAGCGTGGCACAAAGCGTGAAGAACCTCTTGCTCTCTTGTAAGGGTGCTTCCGACATCACCATCAGCCGTAGCGACTATCAACCAGAATACCAAGTTGATTTCGACCGCGAGAAGCTGGCGCTCTACGGACTCAACCTGTCTACTGCAGCCAACTACTTGCGCAACCGCATCAACGGTAACACTGCAAGCTACTATCGCGAAGACGGTGAGGAATACGACATCAAGGTGATGTATGCTCCTGAATTCCGCACATCAATCGACGATATTGAGAATATCTTAATCTACAACAATAGCGGTCAAGCAGTGCGCATCAAAGACGTGGGCACTGTAGTGGAACGCTTCAACCCTCCTACTATCGAACGCAAAGACCGTCAACGCATCATCACTGTGCAAGCCACAGTAGACGGTGTGCCAATGAGCCAGATTGTAGAAGAGATGCGTCCAAAGCTTGACCAAATCGACCTGCCTACAGGTATCACAGTGAATCTTGCGGGTAGCTATGAAGACCAACAAGATTCGTTCAAAGACCTTGCCACATTGGGTATAATCATCATTATCCTTGTGTACATCGTTATGGCAGCACAGTTTGAGTCGCTCACCTACCCTGCCATAATCATGACATCGTTGCTCTTCGCATTCTCAGGTATAGCGCTCATCCTATGGTTGACAAACACCAACCTCAACATCATGTCGATGATTGGCGCTATCATGCTTATCGGTATTGTGGTGAAGAATGGTATCGTGCTCATCGACTACATCACGCTTAACCGCGAACGTGGCATGAGCATCCGCACATCAGTGATCGACGGTGGTCGCTCTCGTCTGCGTCCAATCTTGATGACCGCGCTCACCACCATCCTCGGTATGGTGCCAATGGCAGTGGGTACGGGTGAAGGTGCAGAAATGTGGCGACCAATGGGTGTTGCTGTAATTGGTGGTTTGACCTTCTCAACCATTCTTACTCTGCTCTTCGTGCCTACACTCTACACAATCTTCGCCTTCAATGGTGTGCGCCGTCAGCGTCGCAAGCTCCACAAGGCGTTGGAAATGTCGAACTCTAAAAATCAAGAATAATAATGAAAGCAATATTTATAGCATTCGACCAAGCCTACTATGAGCGCATCGTAGAAAACCTCAACAAAATGGGGTGCCGAGGCTTCACAGCTTGGGAACAGGTGTTCGGCCGTGGTAGCAAGACT
>CAJLWM010000078.1 GCA_905210415.1 uncultured Prevotellaceae bacterium | reverse complement strand
GATTTTGATTGCTTTTTAATGAGTAATAGCAAGCTATTGCGAGTTAAAAACAAGCAAAAGATACCTTATAAAAGCCGAAAGACTCCAAGCAGTATAAAAAAATTATATTTACGTCCTAATGACCGATTTGGGATTATATGTGGGTTGGTTATTTTGCGGTATAGCGAGTGAGTTTTATTGTGGCTTTGTGGCTCAGTTGCGATGAGTTTCCGTTAGCTTTCGTGTTCTTTAGCCACATCTCTTTGGCAGTGAGTTTCACAATGTCGAAATGCTCGGTATATAGCCATGCGTCGTCATCGTCGGCCTTATCTTTTGGGCTTAAAGCCAGAGTCATTTCTTTTGGCTTGCCTGGCTCAGAATAAATATGCCAACTGAAAGCGGTATTGTCGTGGATGCTTCCGTCGCTATATACTTTGTAGACGTTGAGGTCGCCCCACGACTCGGTGTTTTCAGGAGTTTGGAAGTCATAGACGAGAGAATACTCAGATGTCTTTTCTGCAGCCTCTTCCCAACTGCCTTTGATGAATTTTCTGTCGAAATCATTGTCGTCGGAGCAACAAGAAAGTGCTATAACGGCAACAAAAGCGCCAATCAGCGACAGAAGAATTCTCTTAGTTTTCATAATAATTTATTAAAGTTGAACCTGTGTTGTTTATGCCTTTGTTAAACCCAAATCGGTCAATAGACCGTAAATCCGAAATTCTTCCAAACCCTAATGACTAAAGTGAGTTTTTACGGCACAAATATAAAAAAAATCAGCAGATAATGTTCTTCGAGGTATTAAAAAATCAAGAAAAATTCGCTGGGGCGTCGCTTGGGTGAGTGGCGCTCACCCACCGTGCTATTTGTGGGTGAACATCTTTGCCACGCGGGCTGTGGCGGCAACAAATTGCTCCACTTCTTCGAGCGTGTTGTATACGGCAAACGATGCTCGCACTGTGCCCTCAATGCCCAGGCGATGCATAAGCGGTTGGGCGCAGTGGTGGCCAGTGCGCACAGCCACACCGAGTTTGTCGAGCAGGATGCCTATATCGTAACTGCTCACGTCGCCTACGAGAAATGATAGCACCGAATCCTTATGCTCGGCAGTGCCGAAGATGCGAATGTCGGGTATTTGCATCAATCCCTCGGTGGCAGCTTTAAGCAGAGTCTGCTCGTGAGCGGCAATATTCTCAATGCCAAGAGCCTTGATATAGTCGATGGCGCGGCTGAAAGCGGCTATGTCTACAAAGTCGGGTGTGCCGGCCTCAAACTTAAATGGCAGGGCGGCAAAAGTGGTTTTGTCGAACGATACGGTGCCAATCATCTCGCCACCGCCTTGATATGGAGGCATCTTCTCAAGCAAGTGCTTCTTGCCGTAGAGTACGCCTACGCCCGATGGTCCGTACATCTTATGAGCCGAGAATGCATAGAAGTCGGCGTTGAGGTAGCGCACGTCAACCTTCATGTGAGGAATGGCTTGGGCGCCGTCGATCAGCACTGGCACATTGTGTCGGTGGGCAATCTCAATCATTTGCTTCACAGGATTGATGGTGCCGAGCACGTTGCTCACGTGGGCGATGCTCACAAAGCGGGTGTCGTCGCTGAACATGTCTTCATAGGCGTTGATGTCGAGCTCGCCGGCGGCATTCATTGGCACCACCGATATTCTCAGGCGCTTGTTGCGCTGGAGCAGTTGCCAAGGCACTATGTTGGCGTGGTGCTCCATGGTGGTGAGGATTATCTCGTCGCCATTGCAGAAGCGGTCGCCATAGCTGCTTGCCACCAAGTTGATTGCCTCGGTGGTTCCGCGGGTGAAGATCACCTCCTCAATAGATTCGGCGTTGATGTATTCGCGCACCTTTTCGCGGGTGGCTTCCACCAGGTCGGTGGCCTCTTGCGAGAGGGTATGCACGCCACGGTGCACGTTTGCCTTGGTGGTGTAATACATCTGCTCGATGCCTTCTACCACGCATCGAGGCACTTGTGAGGTGGCTGCGTTGTCGAGGTAGATGAGAGGGCGGCCTGCCACGGTGCGCGACAGGATTGGGAAGTCTTCACGAATTTTAGCTATATCTAATGCTTCTGCCATATCAAAATGTTCTAAAAAAACTTAGTTTGTAGTGTCTGTTTTAGTAGTTGAGGGAGAGAGGTAGATAGAGTGCGCTTGCGCGCCAGATTATTTTTTCTCCACAGATTCGCGGCAAGCGCTCATGCAGTCGGAGCAGTGGTTGAGTTGTCCGCAGAAACGCTTTTCCACCAAGTGCTGCAGGCGGTTGCGTAGCGATTCCACGCGCACCTTGTCAATCACGTCGCTCATAAATGCTTGCATCAGCAGGGTGCGTGCTTGGTCCAAAGGAATGCCGCGTTGCTGCATATAGAATATCGCGTCGTGGTTGAGTTGTCCGATGGCTGTGCCGTGGCTACACTTCACGTCGTCGCAATAGATTTCGAGTTGCGGCTTGGTGTGGATTTTTGCGGTGTCAGAAGCCACGATGTTGCGGTTGGCTTGGTAAGCCTCCACTTTTTCAGAGCCTTCAGCCACAAGTATTCTGCCGGTGAATCCGCCCACGGCGTTGTCGTCGAGAACGTATTTAAACAATTCGTTGCTATTGCAATGAGGCTTGTTGTGTCCGATGAATGTATAGTTGTCGATTTGTTGGTCGTTGCCCTCTATAGCCATGCCGTAGACGTGAGTCTCAGCGCCTTCGCCGTCAACATTCACCACTATGTCGTTGCGGGTGATGCCGTTGGTGAGGGTGATGGTGTTGATGAGCACGTCGGAGTTTTCGGTTTGCTTCACGAAGTGCTGGTTGTATCGGCGGGTGTTGAGTGTAGATTCCTCGATGTCGTAATAGTCGAATCGTGCGCCTGGTTCTGCCACGATTTCCACCACTTGATTGTTGAGGAATTGGTGCTGCTTGTTCTGGGTGTGGTCGCACACCAGCATAGTGGCTTGAGCCTGTTCGCCCACCACGATGAGCAAGCGGCGTATGGCCATAATTGGTCCGCCGGCATTCATGATGTTCACCAACTGTATTGGTCGGTCGAGCACCACGCCCTTAGGAATATACACGAGCAATCCCTCTTGCGCGAGCAGGGTGTTGAGCGCCACCGAGGCGTTTTGCATAGGGGCTACCGAGCCGAGGTGCTTGGCGAGCAATTCGGGGTGATTGTGTTGCGCCACCGAGAATGGCTCCACCACCACGCTTTCGGGCAGCGATGGCGATTTTCGTGATGCGTGAAACACGTCGTTGTAGAAGAAAAACATCCAAGTGCTCATGTTCGGCACATCGCAGCGGAATGCCTCCGAAGGGTCGGCTGTGAGGTTTACGCGGTTGATGTTTACGCCATAGTCGGGCGCAAACATTTGGTCCACGTCGGTGACCTCGAAGTTCTCCTCGCCACGACGTGGCAGGTGAGCGCCGTCGAGCGCCTTGAGTGCTTGCGCGCGCAGGGCATTCATAGCCGCAGGAGCATTTTTCTCAATGGCTTCGCGGTTGGTGTTGTAGAGGTCGATATATTGTTTTAATGATGTCATAACGTTTTTTGTGGTGTGTTGTTTGTCGTCTCTTATTCTTTTCCGTCGACTTGCTGCTTAATCCAGTCGTAGCCCTTTTCTTCGAGTTCGAGAGCCAGTTCCGGACCAGCCGACATCACGATGCGGCCCTTGTAGAGCACGTGCACGAAGTCAGGCTTGATATAGTCGAGCAGACGTTGGTAGTGTGTGATAACGATAGTGGCGTTGTTTTCGCTCTTGAGCTTGTTTACGCCGCCAGCCACGATGCGTAGTGCGTCGATGTCGAGACCGCTATCGGTTTCGTCGAGGATTGAGAGGCGTGGCTCAAGCATAGCCATTTGGTAGATCTCGTTGCGCTTCTTTTCGCCGCCCGAGAAGCCTTCGTTCACCGAGCGAGAGGCGAGCTTGTTGTCAAGCTCCACCAATGCGCTTTTCTCGCGCTTGAGCTTCAGAAACTCGCTTGCCGAGATTGGTTCAAGGCCTTGATATTTGCGTTTGGCGTTGATGGCTGCGTGCATAAAGTTGACCATCGACACGCCCGGAATTTCCACAGGATATTGGAAACTGAGGAAAAGGCCCTCGTGCGAGCGGTCTTCTGGCGACAGTGCCAAAAGGTCTTTGCCGTAGAATTCTACGGTGCCACCGGTGACGGTGAACGCTGGGTTGCCGGCAAGCACGCTTGAGAGGGTGCTTTTGCCCGAACCGTTAGGACCCATGATGGCGTGCACTTCGCCAGGGCGCACGGTGAGGTTGATGCCTTTCAATATTTCCTTGCCTTCGATGTTGGCGTGAAGATTATTTATTACTAACATATCGTCTGTAGTTGTATTGTATGTGTGATTATTCTGTTTTTTTGAAAAAGTGGCGTTGAGTCTGAGTGGGTGTTATCCCACGCTGCCTTCGAGCGACACAGAGAGCAACTTCTGCGCTTCTACGGCAAATTCCATAGGCAATTTTGCCATTACTTCTTTGGCGTAGCCGTTCACAATCAGTCCCACTGCGTCTTCGGTGCTGATGCCGCGTTGGTTGCAGTAGAATATTTGCTCTTCGTTGATCTTCGATGTGGTGGCTTCGTGCTCCACAATCGATGTGGAGTTTTGGCAGTCGATGTATGGGAATGTGTGCGCTCCGCACTTCGAGCCGAGCAGCAGGCTGTCGCACTGGGTGTAGTTGCGGCAGTTGCTTGCCGATGGCACCACTTTCACCTGTCCGCGATAGCTGTTTTGGCTGTGTCCGGCCGAGATGCCCTTCGACACGATGGTGCTGCGGGTGTTCTTGCCCAAGTGTATCATCTTGGTGCCGGTGTCGGCTTGCTGATAGTTGCGTGTGAGTGCCACAGAGTAGAATTCGCCTATCGAGTTGTCGCCCTTGAGCACGCAGCTTGGATATTTCCAAGTGATGGCGCTACCGGTTTCCACCTGTGTCCACGATAGCTTCGAGAAGTCGCCGCGGCAGAGTCCGCGCTTCGTCACGAAGTTGTAGATGCCGCCACGACCGTCTTTGTCGCCCGGATACCAGTTTTGTACGGTAGAATATTTCACTTCGGCGTGGTCTTCCACTATGATTTCCACGATGGCGGCGTGAAGCTGGTTCTCGTCGCGCATTGGCGCGGTGCAGCCTTCGAGATACGACACGTAGGCGTCGTCGTCGGCCACGATGAGAGTGCGCTCAAACTGACCGGTGCCGCTGGCGTTGATGCGGAAATATGTAGATAGCTCCATTGGGCAACGCACGCCCTTAGGGATGTATACAAACGAGCCGTCGCTAAACACTGCCGAATTGAGTGCCGCGAAGAAATTGTCGGTATAAGGCACCACCTTGCCAAGATACTTGCGCACAAGGTCGGGGTAGTCTTTCACCGCTTCGCTGAATGAGCAGAAGATGATGCCCAGTTCGGCAAGTCGCTCGCGATACATGGTCTTTACGCCCACGGCGTCCATCACGGCGTCTACGGCCATGCCGCTGAGGCGCATCTGTTCTTCGAGGGGAATGCCCAGTTTGTCGAAAGTCTTTTTGATTTCCGGGTCAATCTCCTTCTTATCGTCGGTTTTGGTCTTAGGAGCGGCAAAGTAGCTTATCGCTTGATAGTCGATCTCTGGAATGTTGAGGTGTGCCCACTTAGGCATTTTCAGCGTCAGCCAGTGGCGAAAGGCTTTCAAGCGGAATTCGAGCAGCCATTCAGGCTCGTTGCGGTAGGCCGAGATATATCGCACCACGTCTTCGTTGATTCCCTTTGGGATAACGTGGGTTTCCACATCGGTCACGAATCCGTATTTGTATTCTTCGTTAGCCGCTTCGTTGATTATATTTTTGTTGTCCATAAATAAACTCTTTTTCTTCAGTAGTTTTTTCTTAAAAAAGTGAGTCGCCGATTGTTTATATCAGCGATTTGTTGTCGCTTTGGTCTTCTTCGCCATCGTCGTCTACGAGCTGAAGGTGGTTCTCGCGGGCAGCCTCAATAGAGTCGCCTGGCATAGTCTCTTGTCCAAGCACGCGCGGAGCAAGGTTGATGGTGGCAACAAAAGGCTTGTTACCAAGCATGTGCTCGGTGGTGAAGGTGTCGCTATGCGGATTGATGAGAAACCACAGGTTGAGCAGTATGCTGAATATGAAGAAATATTTAAACATACACAGCGCTGCGCCGCCCAGACGGTCAACGATACCCAGATGCAGCATGCCTATGGTGTTCTTGATGAAGATGCCGGCCACTCTCACCGAGAGCGAGATGAGCAGAAACATCGCTATCACTGCCACAGCATGTGTGGTGATGCTTGGCAATGGCCAGTGGACCGAACTTGGCATCACGGTGGTGAGCACTTCGGTGGCAACGTCGCCAAAGGCATTACAAGCTATTATGCCAAGCACATAGCCTATCAGCGAGGTCACTTGTTTCACCAGTCCTCGCATATATCCAAATGCTATGCTTGCCACAAAAAGTAGTACAGTTATTGTATCAACAAATGTCATTTTCGTTTGTTCGCTATAAAACATACAAAATTACGAAAAAATCAGCACATAAAGGGTATGTGGTGGCTCAATATGAAAAATATAAATTTTTTTTAAAATTTTTTCGTGTTGGCAAATGTTTGAAAATGTGACGCGTAGTGTGCTGTGATGGGTGGCTGAGGCAGTGGCGCGCTGAAAAAAGTGCGGGAAATTTTGCCAGTTCAGAAAAAATGTCTACCTTTGCAGTCGGGTAAGTCCTATACGGCCAGCTCCTTGTCAACTCCCCCAGGTCTTGACCGAAGCAAGGGTAGCAGGTTGTAGCGGCGCGATGTAGATAGCTTACCCTTTCGAGAATGCCTCTTTAGCTCAGTTGGCCAGAGCACGTGATTTGTAATCTCGGGGTCGTT
>CAJLWM010000077.1 GCA_905210415.1 uncultured Prevotellaceae bacterium | reverse complement strand
TATTGTCCGATTTGGGTTAAACTGAATACCTGACAGTGATGCATCACGTTGAAGATGCATCGCTGTTTTTATTCGTATGTTGCGCATGGCAGAAAAAATGGTGGGCGGCATGCGAAATGGGATAAAAATACGGGGGAAACGACGATTTTATACTGGCTTGCGAAAAATAATTTTACAAAATTGTTGCAAAATAGGTTATAAATAGTAACTTTGTGAACGTAAAAACAAAAGAAAGTTACATTAATCAATCAATTTAGTTTTAAACCTATGAATAAGCGATTGCAATTTTTATTCGTCGTGGTTTTAGCATTGTTACCACTGACGCTATCGGCTTCTACATGGTCGTTTGGATGGGAGAAATCCAAGAAAAATGGCGGCGAAGGTTTTTACAACTTCGGCGCAAACAAGGAGACAAAAGACGTCTATACAACGACACTCAATGGCTTGACGTGGAATGCCACTCTCGAAGGCGGCCAGACCCTTGCTTACACAAGCACTATGGGCCAGTATTTCGGCATGGCATCCGAACCTTGCTCTAAAGCCAAGGTTTGGACTTCTGATTTGGCTGGTAAAATCAAATCGGTGAAGGTCACAGCCCGCTTGAAAGACGATACTTTTGCAGGCAACATGGCTGTTTCTGTCAATGGCAAGGCATATAATTGCGGCAAAGAGGCCACGGTGTCGCTCACTGGCACCAACACCGAGTATGCATTTGTGCCATCTGAGGCCCAAGAGGGCAAGATAGAGATTGTAATCAATCAGACAAGCGAAAGCAAAAACTCTATTTATATCCGTAAGATAGAGATAGAATATGAGTCGGCTGCTTCATCGGTGGTAGCACCGGTGTTTACACCCGCTGCAGGCACCTACGACGAGGCGCAGAGCGTTTCGTTGGCAGTGAGTGGCATCGAAGCCGGCACATATAAGATATATTACACCACCGACGGCAGCAATCCACGCCTTGCCGACGGCTCTCGCATGGAATACACTGCCCCAATAGCTGTGGCAGCCACTACCACTGTGAAAGCCGTCACTGTGGTTGGCGAGGAAATGAGCGAGGTGGCTGAAGCAAAATATGTGATTCGCAAAGATCCTCAGATAAGATTCAATAAGGAGACCTTGACGCTCGTGTCGGGCGAAGAAGGATATTCCGACCTATTGAACCCTAACAAGCTTAAACCAATCACCTACAAGTCGTCGGCACAATTTGTGTGCTCGGTAGACGAGTATGGCGCACTATTTTCATCATATGTCACTGCCGATGCCGAGGCTGTGATTACAGCCACTTTTGCGGGCAATGAAGAGTATTATCCAGCCACAGCACAAATGACTGTGACCGTTAAGGCAAAGACTCCGCTGAAGGCCCCAGAAGTGACACCTCTTGGTGGCACATTCAATGCTCCTGTAGATGTGACGATTACTACCGACGATGCTGAGGCTGTGACAATCTGGTATTCTACCACTGCCACCAGCGAAGAGGATTTCTTGAATAGCGACAACACCCAGAGCACTGTGGTGGAAGGCCATGAAGCCACTGTCACTATCGACAGGTCGTGCACGCTCTATGTGATGACACGCGGCTATAACGTCAATAGCAAGGTGGTGACCGCACAATTTGTGGTGAACACCCCATTGAAGGCCGAATTTACGGTGGATAAGTCGGGCACAACATATTATGAGCAAGGCTTTGACTCTGCCGATGGCGTTAAAGATTGGACTGTTGGTTCAGGCTGGGTGTTGAAGAACAAGAATTTCAGCGCTATCGACCCTAAGGATGTGAGCTCAATATCGATTGCATATAATGTTGCCAATGATGGCGAGTCGCTTCTTGTGAGCCCTGAACTCACAGTGCAAGAAAAGAGCAAGGTGGAATTTTATGCATACTTTGGCCCTAACTTCTTGGTATATGGCAGATGGACATTCAATGTGATTGACGCAGAGACCAACGAAAGCACAACACTGTTTAATGTGTTTGACTGGGCACAAGAAAATGCCTACAATGCTCCTAATTGGAACAAATTCACATTCGATCTTTCGGCATTTGCCGGCAAGAAGGTGAAATTTGAATTCAGGTATCCGTTTGGCGGCGAGGATTTGGCTATCGATGCTTTCCGCTTGGTGAAGGAAGACGATTCTTTGGTTGACGGAGTGCGCATCTTCGAAGGCGAAACCGTAGCGTTTAAGAATATGTCGACAGGCTACCCTGACACCTATGAATGGGCATTCCCTGGCGCAACAGAAGAAACTTCAAACTTGGAAAACCCTGTGGTGAAATACAACAAGGCTGGCACTTATGATGTGGCCCTCACTGTGAAGAGCGGCGACAAGAGCGACCGAATTGAGCGCAAGGGCTTCGTGGTGGTGACTCAGAAGGCGCCAACAGCATTGATTGGTCTGCCAGAAGAGGGCTACGAATCGCCATACGTCGGCGTGTATGTGCCAACCAATGTGCCTGTACAATTCAAGGACTTGTCTACTGGCAACCCTACCGAATGGAAATGGGTGTTCCAGAATGCCAACATCGAGAACAATACTGAGCAAAATCCTACTGTGACATTCGTTAAGAAGGGCGTAGTGAGCGTGGGTCTTACTGCGAAGAACGATGCTGGACAAACCAACGATATCCTGCAATATGCCATCCAAGCCGGTGGCGCACAATATGTGTGGAATATCGGCATCGAAGAAAACACTAAATTGTCGAAGGTGGCTTTGGGTTGGTATGGCAACTATGCTGGTAGCAACTGGCTCGGCCTCGACAAGTTTGCGGAGAAATACAAGGCACCTATTGCTGATGCCCGAGTGGATAGTGTGGGTGTATACTTCGCATCTGTCACCGCTGTCGACCCAGAAAAGGAAATCACCCTTACCCTCAATTCGGTGGCCGACAACGGCGCTCCTGGCGAGGTGTTGGCAACAGCAGTGAAGAAAGCTGGTGAACTAAAATATAGCGACGACGACTACCTCTGCACCGATTTCGTGTTCAACAAACCTGTATTCTTGAAGAAGGGCACTCCGTTCTATGTGGTGATTGGTCCGTTCCCTAACGAGTCGATGGATAAAGCGCCTTATACTACCGACGATCTTGCAATATTCTGCCTGCGTCGTGCGAAGGGCGAAAAGACCACTACTTGGCAATATGTGCTCGACGAGGATGGCAATGGCGGTTATGCCGAAACTGGCAAGTGGTATGAAAACACCGACGATCCTACTGCTATGGCTATCGCACCAGTTGTAGCATACGATTTCGAGACTGATGGCATACAGGGCGTGAAGACCGACGCTGCCGTTAAGGGCGAAGTTGAGGCTATCTATAGCGTTGACGGCGTTAAGGTGAACGCAATGGTGCCTGGAGGCATCTACATCGTGAAGTATAGCGATGGCTCTGTTGAGAAGAAAATTGCAGAATAATTTTAACATCAATGCCTGTCCATCAGTGTGGCAGGTGTATGATAAAACCAATAAAGGGGTCTGGCTGTAGCGCCGGGCCCTTTTTCGTGGGCAATAGGGTTAAACCCAAATCGGGTATCCCGAATTAGGCAATCGATATCTGTGCTTCTGAAATTCCGAAATCCATTCAAGCCCTAATGCCCGAATTAGGTAAAAAAGCGTGAAAATCAATTGTGATGCTGTGAATTAGATGCAATATATATATTTGCGTATGGATATAACCAAAACATTATTATCAAGTTTTTTGTATGCGTACAACCATGAGATTCATACTATTCGCGATGGCTGCGCTTGGGTGCCTAATGGCTTCGGCGCAGTTGCCCGACGACTTACGCACGGAGCAAATCTACCTTGCTCCCGATCGGCAATGGTTCGATGCTGGCGACACCATCGGCGTGCAAGGTGTGGTGACGTGCATAGCCCATAATCAGATAGCCCCATATAGCCGCATATTATATCTTGAATTTATCGACGAACGTGACTCTGTGCAGGTGCGCCAACGTTTGGCATGCGACAGCGTGGGCCGCTTCTTCGCGCAGGTGCCTACCGACGACCTCTTCACGCCGGGCGTGTATTATATGCGTGCCTACACGGCATTGATGCGCAATTTCAGTGATTGCGGCTTTGCCTACGTGCCTCTTATCTGCGGCAAGCGCCACGCAAACGATAGCCATTCGCTTGCCGGTGTGCAGTGCCATATCGCCCCAGCCGGTGGCGTGCTTGCCACAGGACGGCCACAGAATGTGGTGGTGATGCTTCAGTGCATGTCGGGCTTCCCGATAATGGCGCAGACGGTGAGTTTGGTTGATTCTGAGAGCAACGTGCTTTCGTCGGCGGTGACATCGCCGTCGGGCGTTGCCACGCTGGGTTTCGTGCCACAAGCAGGCATGAAATATCGTGTGATGGTGGGCGACGAGGCTTCTACGGAGTCGCATGCGTTTGCTGTGCCAGATGCTGTGCCCGGCGCAACGAAAATCAACGCTACGCTGAACGACAGAGTGCTGCGCTTCGGCATAGACAATCTGCCAAGCGATATGAGTAAACTGAAGCTTTATGCCTACGACCGAGAAAACGGATTGCTGCAATGCGGCGAAGCTCGCAGCGCTGGCACAATTCAACTTGGAGATAGTGCAATTGTGTCAACCCTGATGCTTGCCGACGATGATATGAATGTGCTTGCCCAATGCACGGTGGCACAGCGCAAACTGGCTGATAGATTTAGTGTTGCTGCCCAAACCGACACTTTGCCGTGTGGAATGGCGATAAGTGCGGCTGAGGTGATGGGCTTGCCGCAGGACTCGTGCAGCGTGGTGGTTAGCCGCATTGTGAATGCCGACGACCCATGGGCGCCTACAGCCGAAGAAGCGCTGCTATACGGGAGCGATTACACGTCGGCGCTGCCATTCCCTACCTCTTTCTTACAAAGCACACCGCGCCAGCGAGCTGCCGACCTGTAGGCATGGCTATCCACCTCGCACCTTTCGCGATTCGATCTTAAGGAGGTGATGAATGGAGGCGCTTCGGTGTATGCTTATATGCCCGAAATGGTGATGACACTTCATGGCACCGCGCTCAACGACAACCTGCACCCATACAAGGACGGAAGGATTGTGGCATATCGCACCGACAACAGTTTTGCCTACGACACCATAGTGGGTGGCGACGGCAAGTTCTGCATCGCCGTAGACAATTACCCCGAGGATACTGAGTTTTTTGTGCAGTATATCACTAAAAAAGGAAAGATGATTAAGGCCAACTTGCGATTTGACGACGACACCTATCCCGCGCCCACAAAGGGCGGGCACCGTTGGGCGTATGCCAGCCAATATTCGCAATCCGACAACACGGTCGGGGCTCGCACTTCGTGGGACGACCTGCAGTTGCCAGAAATCACGGTGAGAGCACGTGTTCACAGCGACAAGCGCAATGTCACCGAGCGATTCTACGGGAATTCCTATAAAGACAGGGACGAAATAGAGCAATGGAATTGTCGAACGCTTTTTGAAATTTTGCAGAAAATACCGCAACTATATGCATATCGCACCCCTATGGGCGATTATGTGGTACTGCCCAAGCGAGGAGTGAGCGTGATGAAACATGCTTTTGTGTCTAATACGGAGTCGGGCAATGAAGCAAACACTATCTCGAATCTTGATGCAGACAACATTGATGCCGGTGTTATACCCGTACTTGTAGACGGCTCAAAATACACTGGTAAGCAAACACTCTTTGCATTTGAGATGCCGGCAGAAGAGATTGAGACGGTGGAATACCTTCAGCCTTGGCAAGCAAATGCCGTGACATTCGGAGCACTATCGGGAGCAATAGTAGTGACTACGAGAGGGTATAAGCATCCTGAGAAATTACCCTCAAAAGGCACGTTTTACCGTCCAGTAGGCTTAGCAGAGGCCAAGCAAAATGGCAATGCGCTGCATGCCCCATCTGATCCAGGCAACTACCGCCTGATAGTGGACGTGATAGGCGCCGAGGGCGTGAAGACGTATGGCCGTAATATACTTGTTTTCAAGCCATAACCCCGATTTACGGGTGACAAGATGTCGTGGCTGAAAGGTGACAAATTTTACTCAGAAAGGTGACTAAATTTACTCTGCTTTTGCACAAAATGTCGCTTAAGCGGCCGTGCCAAGGCAAGGCACGGAAATTGCAATATCCTAATGGTGAAAACCGAGGCTCCCGATGAGGAGCGGAGGAATTCAGAACTAAAATGAAAATTGGAGGTTTAAGATTATGTTACCTGTAATTAGTAGAAATTGGTTACCAACATTGTTTGACGAAATGTGGAACGACGATGAATGGATGACAAAGTATAAAACTACAACACCCGCAGTAAACATAAAGGAAGATGCAAAGGAATATGTGATGGAAATCGCTGCTCCTGGCCTCAAGAAAGAATATTGTAGGGTGAATGTCACCACCGACGGCAATCTTGAAGTGACTGTTGAAAACAAGTTTGAACACAAAGAAGAGAACAAGAAATCTCACTATTTGCGTCGCGAGTTTGCCTACAGCAATTATAAGCACTCCTATGAGTTGCCTGAGAATGCCGATCGTGAAAAGATTGAAGCAAGCGTGCACGACGGTGTACTTGAAGTAGTGATACCAAAACTCTCCGTTGAAGAAGAACAAAAAGTTGAGCATCAGATTGAAATCAAGTAATGCTCTAAAGTTTCTTCTTTGAAAAGCGATTGTTTGAGAATAAAGTTAAGATTTTAATTGGGTTGGCTGGAGTCATCAGAGACTATCTCCGATGGCCCCAGCTTTTTATGTCCATCCCTTAAATCCAAAAGTTTTTGATTAGTGGGGGGGGATATTTTTTGGGGAAATAAAAAAACCCTGACAATGATCTTGTCAAGGCTTTCGTACCCAGAGCCGGGATCGAACCGGCATGGAAGTGAATCCACTGGTGTTTGAGAC
>CAJLWM010000076.1 GCA_905210415.1 uncultured Prevotellaceae bacterium | reverse complement strand
AAGGCATACCCTCGTCTATAGATATTGAATTCTTAGAATTAAACGACAACCCCTATCATAGTCATGATAGTTGGCAAATCGCTCAACTGATTCTAATCATCTAATGTTTTCATCGTGACTTATAGAATTCATTTTGGGAACAGTAAACCCACTAGACTTTAACATGGTTGTTAAAAATCAGTGAGTTTGCTTGTTCTGTTGTTTATCTTAAAAAGATGATTTTGCAATTAGTCAGCAAAAAGAGCAATTGGTACAATTGAACAGAGTGTTAAAAGATATTCCAATATTTTGTTTATTCTAATGAAATCTTATCATAATAATAGTCTTCTTTGTTTTTCTTGTATAAAGTAACCAATTTAACATATGGGATTTCTTCATTTTTATAAATTAACCCTTGCTGATTATAGCAATTATCCTTGTCCGCTTGTGAAACTGTTATGACAGACTTTGCTATTGAAAACTCTAATTCGCACTTGCAATTAGGATCTATCGTTTCATATATGAGAACCTTTTCTACTGCCACATTTATATAGTTGTAATAAGGTGTGCTCTTTTTAATTTTTTCCCAATAATAATCCTCGCGAAAGGAACCTTTCTTAAATGTCCATCTATTTTCCTTTTTGTCATATTCCAGTTCTATTCTATAGTCAATACCGTCCTTTAAATCTTCTGTTATTTTTATAGATGAAGAAACAGGAACATAAAACGTAGTATCTGCATATATAAATGTCTTTTGAGCAGGAACGATGTCGCTTATCTGAATAAACTCATATTGAGGTCGGTTTGAAGAATATGAACCATCGGCATCTATTTCTAATCGCATGTAATCATCAAAGATATTCCTTTTGATATTTTCCGAAAGAAACTTTTTCATTTTTGCGCCATCAATATTTATATGATATTTTGCAGAAACCGATGCTTCGTTGTTAGCAAATCGAGGAAAGCCATTTGTTTGCCATTCTTTGATAAGGTCTAATTCTTGCCATTTCTTTTCTGATTTATAACAACGCA
Organism: uncultured Prevotellaceae bacterium; assembly: GCA_905210415.1. Classification (GTDB taxonomy): domain Bacteria; phylum Bacteroidota; class Bacteroidia; order Bacteroidales; family Muribaculaceae; genus SFTJ01. The sequence continues at coordinate 6,211 of CAJLWM010000076.1, read as the reverse complement.
ATATAGAGCTTATTTCAACGGTGTTAAAACCTATAGCCTGGAAATTGTCTATAAAGTCACGTTCTCCAAATGTTCTGCAAAATTGCAAGGCAAATTCTGCAGCTTTTATAGGATTGTCCTTAAATCCATATATGGAAGAGTTGAATTTATTTAGTGCATTTTTATCCCAAATGTCAACTTTGTTTTCAGAAGCATACCATTGCATCAGAGGATATGAAACACCTGTTGATGTATAGACAGGCCTGAAATAAGCCTTAATTATTTTTTGAGACATATCCTTAATCTCTTCCAATGATAAGGAAAGTGCATTTTCTTTTTGCCCAAACATAGAATTTGCGCAAAGTAACATTATGAGAATACTTATAATTCTGCTCCTAATTTTGCAATCTACCATAAAAATCCGTTTTGTGGTTTACTTGTTTATAGTCAAACTTGACAATGTATATCTCACTCTTCAGGAAATACTCTGAAAAAATTGCGAATATGATTCTTTGAGATAATGCCCCATTTATCAGAACCATCTTCTTGTATTATTACAAATGTTCCAATTCGTTTTTCTTCTTGAGGTGCCAGTAATTTGAATTTTCTATTTTTAGCATCGGTTATCGTAGTGTTCAGTGTGGAGTCTCCGCTAATTATATACTCGTTAATCTTCTTGTATAAAACTTTGGTATTTTCAAGGGTACCCATGTAGAATACAAGACATGAATCGGAGTAGTTTTCATAATTTGAAAGATGATAATACTCTTTTGTCTTTGCATCTTGGCATAGATACATAAGAGGGGTATATAAGTTGCCTTTATAACTATTAATTTCATAGGTTACTTCTGTACAATACACGGCATTATCTACTGATTGCGCAAACGTAACGGCATTCAAAATGCTCACCAACAATAATATAAATACTCTTTTCATACTTACAAGTTTATTATTTGTTTAACAATTAACATGCATGGAAATCAAGGTTATCTAAAAGCGATTGATATTTTTGGTAGAACTCGCTGTCTCTGTCTGTATATCTTTCGACTTCAATTTCATTACATGAAAGCAAATCGTTCATTATCGCAATGTCTGTTATGCTTGAATCATATGCATTCACGCATTTTTGATAGCCACTAACCATTATAGCATGGCAGTCTCTCTTGAAACGTTTTGAATCAATCTTGTTGGACATCGTTCTACAAGATCCAAAATGAATGACCTTATCCTTGAAAAATCCTTTTGCCCATTTTACTAAAGTAGTGAGTGGTACTTTTTGACCTTCAATCCACAAGCTTTTCTTTTCACCGTGGCAGGCGAAATATATAATATCATATTTGTTGAAGTCTTCCTCTTCATCATCACCTTTTGCATGAGTGCGAAAGTAGTCGAGATAATACTTTAGGTCAGACTTTGTTCTAAATCTTCTATATATTACCTCACAATCGTATGCTTCTTTTAACCAATTAAGCATTGGTAATGTGTTGAGACTAAAGCGGTTCTTTAGGTTTTGCTCGCTATATTCCCATTCCGCTTCTAAGCATATTATATTATGTGTTGTTTGCTGTTTCATAAGTTATGGTGTTATTTGAGAATATTCCAAGAACAGCAATGGAGTCCTCCTTCTTGTTTGAGAGCTTCAAGTGCATATACAGGTATTATGTTCTCCTTAGGATATTCAGGAAAACGAAGTTCAAATTGACGGTGCACAGTCTTATCTTCTATGCAATTAGCATTCTTTGAAAGTGCCGGCATAAAGATATAGTCCTTTGTGCGTATATAGTTTATGTAAGCCCATTGGAACCGTTCACGATGTTTGGCGCCACCTGAAGGCATCCAGAAATTGTGCATTTTGTTGAAATGATCCTTCAACATAGATTGGCACTGTTTCACATATTTTGAGTCAGGGTATTTAGTAAATAAAAGATTACCATCAGACATATACCTTACAACTCCATCAGAATGACCATATATGCCTTCTTCCTCATCCCAAGGTATGAGGAAAACTTCACATCCGAACAAACGATTTAATTCAGCAAGAAGTTTGCTTGCAGAATAGTGAGGGTTAGCCTGAATAACTTTATCCACCATTATAACAGCATTATCGCACTTGATTACGTTTCCACCATCAACGATAATGTCTGTATCTATCACTTCAGCCTTGTCTCCTAAAATTTCGCGAGCAATATCAGCTGCATTTTCTGTTAGCACATCTCTATATTTTGAATTTTGAAGATAGTCAGGAAGATATTTGAAAGCTACAAACTTATCTGGAGCAACTTGTATTGGCATATAATCACGTGTCCATATATCTTTTGCACCTTGAAAAAATACTATTGGATAACCTTTTTCTTTTAAGGTTGATATTGAATGATACAAATTAGGACAAACTTGTTCAAGCTTTTGAGAAAAATAAATCGTATTTGTCTGCTGGTCTGTAATCATAATTTTACTGCTTAGGATATTGAAAATCTTTATTTAACGGTGTAAGTAAATCTCTTGTATCAACCTTTAGTAAGGTTGCAATTTTACTTAGCATTTGCAAATCTGGCTGAGTTGAGTTAGAACACCATCTGCTAACTGTTGTAACACTTACTCCAAGCTTTTCCGCTAACCATTTACCCGTTTTCTTTTGTTCTACAAGAACTACTTTTATTCTATTAAGCTCATTCATTGTAATTTTATTTAAGTTTAATGCAAAGGTATTTGCATTTATTGAAATAAACGAGAATTTTGCAAAATATTGCCTACTTTGATGAAAAAAATATCTTTTTTACCTTTGTTTGCCACTTTTCTACATACAAAAACATAGGTATACTGTCTTACAATATAATTTCTGTCTGCACACTTAAAATGACAAAATCGGAAAATTGCCGTTGCTTTTCGTGTTAATTTATGTTTTCTCATGCTTTCATTTTGGGGTTTCTTGATTTTGTTGTTCCTAATTTGTTTCTTTCGTCATTTCGTCGTCTCAATTAGTATTGATTATCAGTATATTACGAGTAATCAGTAAGATTTGAAGAAAAAAGAAATGTTGTTATAGAGAAAAACGCATTGCTAAAAAGTTCCAGTGTATTCAAGCATTTCGAGAATCATTTAGCCAATCCAATAAAGTTTCTCCTGACGGATACTGATTGGGAAGAACTGGTAAGGCATTTGGAAGAAGTGATACCCGCTTTTGAGAATCTATTATCATGAAAATATACATGTCTGAGGATTATTATCGTATATGAGTCTTGATACGTTATGCTTTTAAGCCCTCGGAAATAGCTACAATTATGGGTAAGACAAGAGGCGCTATAACCAAAACTAAGCATATTCTTCTGGTTAAATTATTCCATGTTGATGGAAATTCATCCGAACTTGGCGTGAGGCTCATGGATGTGCTATGACCAAGCGACGATCCCTTGAGGTGTTCTCTTTTGTTGGCGTTGCCGCACGCGCAGCAAAAACCCGAAGGAGCAACCCTCCCGCCGACAGCAGTCGGTGGAGTGGGGTTGCTCCCTCGGGTTAAAAGGGTGTGGTGTGTGCTGACGTGGTGTGTTATCGCTTGATGGCGATGACGTGGTCGGGCGTGGTCGGGTTGGCGGGCACGTCGATGGTGAGCAGCTTGTTCTTGTAGGTGTAGGCCACCTTTGTGCCGCTGGGGAAATGGGTGACGGCCTTGGGCTTCTTGGCCATGGGGATGGTGATGGCTGCAGGCATCTTCGCGGTATCGGCGGGACAGATGTGGGCGTAGATAGTGCCGTTCTTCTCGGTTGTGGCTCCCCACTCGCACGGCTTCACGGGTCCGGCCTGGCTGCCATAGAGCGTGGCGCCGTAGGTGCTCATCCATTCGCCCAAATGTTTGAGTCGGTCGAGTGCCAAGGCGGGCAGTTGTCCGTTGGGTTGCGGGCCGATGTTGAGTAGCAGGTTGGCGCCCTTGCCCGAGGTGTTGACGAGCAGGCGTATGATTTCGTTAGTCGACTTGTAGTTTTGGTCGACCACTTTGTACCCCCACATGCCGTTCATGGTTTCGCAAGTCTCCAGTGGCAGCGGACTGACCTGTGCAGCCTTGTCGACGAATCCCGCCTTGTTTTCTCCGGGCAGGTCGCGCTCGAAGAGCTGTATGTCCTCGCCCTCGTTGGGCTCCATGTGGTGGTTGTTTCCGATGAGGCACGCTGGCTGTAGCTTATGGATGAGCGCATACTGCTCGTCGAGCTGCCAGTTGAAGGGCGTGGCGTCTTGGTCGTGGTCCCACCATCCGTCGAACCAGATGGCGCCCACCTTGCCGTAGCGTGTGAGCAGTTCGGTGAGCTGGGCGTTCATAAACTGGAAGTAGTGGGGCCAGTTGCCCTTGCTGGCGTCCTTTCCGCAGTTGCGCCCTGTGCGCCCCATGGGATAATCGTCGCGCATCCAGTCGATGTGGCTATAATAGAGGTGCAATCGTATGCCCTCCTCGTGGCATGCGTCGGCCAGTTCCTTCACGATGTCGCGCTTGAAGGGTGTCGCCTTCACGATGTTGTAGTCGCTTTGCTGCGTGTCCCACATGGAGAATCCGTCGTGGTGGCGTGTGGTGAAGCAGATGTATTTAGCTCCTGCGGCCTTGATGGCGCGCACCCATTGGCGTGCGTCGAAGCGGTGTGGGTAAAAGGCGTCGGCGGCCTTGGCATACTCCATGCGGTCGGGCACGGCGTTTTGCAGGTACCACTCGCCCTGTGCAAACATGCTGTAGATGCCCCAATGCAGGAAGATGCCCAACTTGGCGTTACGAAAATCCTCGCGTTCGGCAAGGTTTTCCTGAGTGGGAACGTACCCTTGCGCCATGGCCGTGAGGGCGATCAAGGCCAGAGCAATGGTGGTTAATGTTTTTCTCATACGTAGGTAATTAGTTGATTTTGACATCAAAGCTACGAAGAAAAGCGCAAACCTGCAAACTTATTCTGGGTATTTTGCTACCTTTGCAAAAGATATGTACCGTTTGCACTATCCATAACAACCTAAAACCACGAATGATGAGACGACTATTCCTTTCCCTCCTTGCCTTTGGTGCCACCCTGTTGGGCTACGCACAGACCTCCCAATCGTCCCAGGCGCGCCCGTTGGCGTGGCGTGGCGTGATGATCGATGTGAGCCGCCATTTTCTGCCCATCGACGAGTTGTATCGCCAGGTCGACGTGATGAGCCATTACGGCCTCAACATCCTGCATCTCCACCTCACCGACGCTGCTGGATGGCGCATGGAGATCAAAGCCTACCCGCGACTGACCGAGGTGGGTGCGTGGCGCACCCGTCTGGTGTGGAAAGACTGGTGGAACACGCCTCCGCATGCCGATGGGCAGGACGTGGGCTACGTGCGCGCCTATAGCGACAGCCAGAACGGTTTTGGCGGCTACTACACCCAGCAGCAGCTCAGGCAGCTGGTGGCTTACGCGCAAGACAAGGGCGTGACGATCGTGCCTGAGATAGAGTTCCCCGGCCATAGCGAGGAAGTGTGCGCCGCTTATCCCGAGGTGGCCTTCAACCATGCCGAGATGGACCTTGCGAACAACGCCACCTACCAATTTATGCAGACCATCCTGAGAGAGGTGGCCGATGTGTTCCCATCACCTTATATACATTGTGGAGGCGACGAGACCGCCACGCAGAAAGAACTCTACCACCAAGGCATACGACGCCTGAACGCCATCGTGCGCAGTTTGGGGCGCAAGATGGTGGTGTGGGATGAGGCCCTTACCGACACGGAGGCCGACAGCACCCTCGTCATCATGGTGTGGCGCAACGCCGAACTGGGCGAGAAGGCGCTGGCCTTGGGCCATGAGGTGGTGATGTGCCCCAGCGCATGGTGCTACCTCGACAGCTACCAGGACGCACCCCAAACGCAGCCCGAGGCCATGGGCGGCTACCGCCCGCTCAGTCATGTGTGGGAGGTGGGCCAGCTCATCGCCCCCATGCGCCACCGCCTGTTGGGCGTGCAGGTGTGCCTTTTCACCGAATATGTGCCCACGCCCCAGTTGCTCCAGTACCAGTTGTGGCCGCGCGCCCTTGCCGTGAGCGAGGTGGGCATGGGGCGCACACGCCCGTATGAGGCGTTTCGCAAATGGGCGACGCATGTGAGCGATAGCTTGCGACGCGTTGGCATCAACGCCTTTGACCTCAGAAGGGAGATAGGGAAGCGCCCCGAGTATGGCCGCAGGGTGAGGCACAAGGCCTTGGGAGCCAAGGTGCGGATGAACGGCCGTTGCCATTACAG
>CAJLWM010000075.1 GCA_905210415.1 uncultured Prevotellaceae bacterium | reverse complement strand
GTGTTTTTCATAGTTTTACCCCGAAATTCGTTGCACTTCTATTTGGACACTGCACATTTTTGTCACAATTGTAATAAAATATTAATTCTATAATATTTTCATGACCTCTGCCACGAAGGAAACACATTGCGCAGCAACGGGGTTATTGTAAAAAAAAGAAAATCAGCCAGCGAGCGTTGATCGCCACTGGCTGATACCATCATGTATATTATATTGAAATGTATAATCCACGCACACACTTGCATTGAGATGACAAACGCTTATTCACATAAGCTAAAAAAACTTTTCCCAAGCAGAGGCATCAGATAAGGTTGGCTAAAGAAAAAAAGTTGTTTTATAGATAATTGCGTGTTTTTTAGGTAATTGTGTATTTTCTGCCTTCGTAGCGTATTTTTCATTGCTTCTTTGGGCATGTGTGTGTGGCTATTATCACATCACTTGTGAGAATAGTCTGTATATGTTGTTTCGGCTTTACTTCTTGCTCATCATGTGGCGTTCTTCGCCATAAGTGAATGCCATGAAGAGGATCGACAATCCGCAAGCCACAAGGAGCATAATGAATGTTGCATCCATGCTGATTTCAGATACGTAACCCAACAATGTGTTGGCAAGCACTGCTGTACCGAAGAAGTAACCGAAGAAACCAGTGAGGCCGGCTGCTGTACCTGCTGCATTCTTTGGTGCCAAGTCAAGGGCTTGCACGCCGATGAGCATCACAGGACCATAGATGAAGAAGCCGATACCAACGAGGCCTACGAGGTTGAGAGTGATATTGTTGCCCGATTGCCAGTAGATGACAATGAAGATAGCAACAAGTGCCATAAAGATGATTGTTGGCAATGCACGCATACCGCGGAACACCTTATCGCTTATCCAACCGCAGATGATTGTGCCAGGGATGGCTGCATACTCAAATGCGAAGTAAGCCCAACCTGCCGATTGAATATCAATACCCTTGTCGGTAAGGATTGCAGGAGCCCAGTCGAGTGCTCCGTAGCGCACCATATATACGAATGCGTTGGCGATAGCCACAAACCAAAGCATCTTATTGTTGAACACATATTTAAAGAGAATTTCCCTGGTAGAAAGCACTTCTTCGCTCTTTGCGCTATAGTTCTTTGGATAGTCGTTGCGCCACTTCTCAATCGATGGCAAGCCACAGCTTTGTGGGTTGTCGCGAAGCAAGCAATATGCTACCAGAGCAATAAGCAATGCCACTGCCGATGGGAAGATAAATGTACCTGCGAGGAAGTAGAGGCTTTGGTTTGCACCAAAGAACCAGCTACCAAACCATATTGCGCCATAAGTAGCCATTGGACCTACCAAACCACCACCCACATTGTGAGCACAGTTCCAGAAACTCATCCATGTGCCACGTTCGTTCTGCGAGAACCAGTGTGTCATCACACGGCCGCACGGAGGCCATCCCATACCGTTGAACCAACCTACAAGGAAGTTAAGAACTCCCATCAAAAGGATTGCCCAAGTCTTGTTGTCTGGGTTGTTGGCGATGTCAAGTCCTGCGATTGGCACTACCATAAATGCCATGGCAAGAGCCGACAAAATCAAGCCGAGTGGCAAGAATTTGCGAGCGTTACTGCGGTCGCTCACTGTAGCCATAAAGAACTTTGCAAAGGCATAAGCCACTGCGTTCATGGCAAGAACAGTACCAAGGTCGCCCTTAGTGATAGCGCCGTTTGTCAATTCGGTGATCGATGGAATAGCCATCGAAAGGTTTTTACGAACAATGTAAAATGCAGCATATCCGAGGAATGCTCCAGAGAACACTTGCCAACGCAATGCTTTATAGCGAGCATCGGCTTCAGGTCCTACTTGTTCTGGCTTAGCAGAAGGTGGTGTTAAGAATCCCATTGTATTATCTCCCTTTTTTCTTTTATTGGTTTATATTTTAGTTAATTATCTATCGTTTTTGAGGTTTATTTCTTAGTGTTTAGTTCAATCGTTTTCTCCACGTCGAGTGCATCAGCGATTATAGAGATAGGATTTTCCACCTTTGCCGATGTGCTCATCTCTATTTGCCACTTGCAAGTCTCGCAGTCGGTAGCCACCAGATCCACCTTGGCCGCCTCTATCTGATCGAAAAGTGGCTTACCAATCTTTTGTGAATAAGGATAGTTTTCCTTCTTAAATCCATAAGTGCCGCCGATACCGCAGCATTGGCTATCGAGCATCACGAAATCCACTCCAGGAATCATGCGGAGCAACGATGTAGAATAGATGCTCCAGCCCAATTTCTCCATGTGGCATGGGGTGTGATAAGCTATGCGCTTGCGATAGTCGGGGCGGAATGCCAACTTCACCTTACCTGCATCCACGAGGTCGAAGATGTATTTTGTGGCAAGTATGATGCTGTCTTTCACGTCGTGATTGTCGATGCCGAGCAAGTGCTCATATTCGTCGCGCATGGTGAATGTGCAAGTGGTGCTGGTGGTGAGTGTCACGCGACCCTCTTGCTTAGCACGACGTATGCTTGCGATGTTCACCTCGCCTTGCTTCTTGGCTTGTGCCGATTGCATGTTGGCTATCAAAGCCACGCCGCAGCACTTCTCCTTGTTGAGGAGGTTGACGCCATAACCCACGGCATTCATTATCTTCACGAGGTCTTTACCCAACTTTGGATAGTTGTAGTTGGCGTAGCAACCGTGGAAATAGCTCACTTGATTGCTATATTGGCTCTGAGACTGTGCAGCATTCTTGCGATACCATGTCTCGAAGCGTTGGCCTGAGTATTTAGGGAACTTGGCGTGTGCCGAGATATTGAGCACAGCGTCCATAGCCATCTTCACTGGAGCGAGCTTGAGCGATGTGTTCACGATAGGAGCCATGCGTGTGGCCACGCTGCCCATAAAGTCGGTGTTAGCCAAAAGATATTCGCGCAATCCTGGGCGCTTCTTGCTATATTTGATGCGTGCCAACTGTATGATGTCGCCGATTTTCACGCCCGATGGACATGCCACCTCGCAACGCTTACAGTTAAGGCAATATTTCAATGCCTCATCATAAAATTGAGGGTCTTTCAGACGGTAGCGCTCGCCGTCGGGGCCTGCTTGCTTTGGACCTGGATAATCTGGGTTTACGGCAAGAACCGGACAATATACTGTACAGATCGAACACTTCAAACATTGTTCGAAATTGTTTTCGCTGATATTTTGATGCAATGCCATAATGCTTGATTATTTAATGATTTGATGAGCGGCGTAGAGGCCGGTAATTAATGAGATACCTGTGGTGCAACCTTGCTTCACGGCGTTGAATCCGCCAAGCACGTTGCCTGTAGCATATAGATTAGCCACTGGCTTGCCGTCTTTCACTGCATGGAGTGTAGCGTCGGTGGCAACGCCAAACGACATGAATGGTTGGTCGGCAAATATGTCGCTTGCAGTCCACTCCTTGCGTTCCACTGGGCAATGGATGTCAAGTCCGAGGGCTGGTTCAAACACGCCGTCGCGAGTTGATGCCAAGCCGTGGGTGATGAAGTTGCCTGTGGCAATGATAAAGTTGTCGGCGAGGAATTCTCTTTCGCCATGGTTCTCGGTGAACACACCCACCAATTTGCCGTTCTCAAAGTGTCCGCGCACCACAGCGTCGCTCTGCATGAGCGTGCCGCCGAGTTGCATGAATTTGCGGCGCATCACGGTCTGGATGCGGAGGCCTGGCACTGATGGTGGCATGGTGGCGATGAGCTTAACTGGCTTCTTCACTGCTTTCTGAATAGCCTTGCAAGCCTCGGCATCGTTCACGCCGAACACTGCTGGGAGCAGCACCACTTCGGCCTTGGCGTCTACAGCGCCGTTCACAGCCTCGGCAAATGCTGCAAGAGCATCGCCTGTGAGTGTTTTCGCTATATTGGTTGCGCGCATTTCGCTTGGGTTGCTGCGCAATTTCTCAAGTTCAGGAGTAGTCACTTCGGCCAACGATGCCACCATGCCGCGCTTTGCGAGGTTTGATGCCACAAACACTGGGCTGAAGTCAAGGAATCCTTTGATAGTGATCACTTGCACGTTTTTCCAAGGCATCTTGTCGCCCTCGGCTGGCACTGCAGCCAGCTCGTCGAGTGTGAGCCATGCTTGCTTGAGCAAGCCCACAGGGGTGATGCGATAGTGATTTTTCTTTGCATCGCCATAGGTTTCTACGCCCATTTCAGCAAACATTGGCTTCACCATGTCGGCCAATTCGGCCACGCGTTGGCTGCCGATTTTTGCGTATGGATGTATTTCGTCGAGCGACGCTATAGCGTCAATTGGATTTTCGCCATTAAGAAGTTCAAAACTTCCGTTGAAAAAGTGCAATGCGCTTTGTCCGGCAGAGATAAGCAGACACTTCTGACCCTTTTTCGCCAAAGTGATGCCTGCAGTGTAACCGCTAAGTCCGCCTCCTATGATAATTGTATCGAATTTCATATTGTGTAAGATAGCCCTCCTTGCTTATTTTTCGTTATACACATCAAGTCCACAAATACCCTCATAAATAGTGGCTGTGAGCTGACCCTCACTCAGGGTGTCGCCCCATCCCACTGGATACATACCGTGCCAACGCTCGTTCACGAAGTTCACAAGGTCTTTCTGGGTCTTTTCGGCACAGCCGTTGGCCTTAGCGAGCAATCCTGCAGCGCGGCACATACACAACTCGCCTTGGCAAGTACCCATAGCCACGCGTGTGCGACGGCGCAGGTTGAGCATATTATGCACATGCAGTGTGTCGATAGCATATTCCACCTCACCCACCGACACTTGCTCGCATTCACACACGAGAGCATCGTCGTAGATGTTGCCTGTAGGCACCTTCTTGTATAGTGTGCCGTGGCGGCCTTCCGAAGCACGGGCTGCCACTGGTTCGTGCATGTCATACACCTTAGTGGCGGTGTCTGTCCGGCTGGCAATTCCGAACCTGCGATTGGCGTAGTGGCTGTTTCACAAGTGGCTTTGCGGTTGAGCTTCTTGCAAGCCAAGTCGGTAGCCCACTCTGCCATCAGACGGTAGGTCATCAGCTTACCGCCGGTGATTGAGATAAATCCAGGTATGCCGTCGCGTGTCTCGTGGTCGAGGCACACAATGCCGCGGCTGATATTACGGCCCGAAGGGTCGTTGTCGGCTGCCACCAATGGACGCACACCTGCGTAGGCACGCAAGATGCGGGTGGTGGCAAGGCTTGGCGCAAGCTTTTCGCCTTCGCGCATCAGCACTTCCACCTCTTCTGGTGTCACCTTCATATCGTCTACGGTGTCGATAGGCACACGGTCGCTGGTGGTACCAATCACACACACGGTGTCGCCTGGCACAAGGATGTCGGCGTTGGCTGGCTTACGGCAACGGTTTATCACCACGTTGTTCACACGGTGTCCGTACACGAGCAATGCTCCCTTAGCTGGGAACATACCTATAGCGGCTCCTGCCATTTGGGCAATCTTCTGACCCCAAATACCAGCCGCATTTATTACGATATCACAATAAGCCTTCTTAGTCTGCTTTGTGTTGTGGTCATACAATTCCACACCCACCACTCTGTCGCCATCCTTGATGAGCGACACCACTTCGTGGTAGTTGAGCACATCTGCTCCGTGCAGACGTGCGTCAAACACGTTTGCCATGGTCAGGCGGAATGGGTCAACCGAGCCGTCGGGCACGCGCACCGCGCCGATAAGGTCTCTGTTGACTGCTGGCTCCAAGCGGATGGCTTCCTTTGGGTCGATTGCCTCGGCACGAATGCCTGCCTTGTTGCAGGCTGCTATGAATGTAGCTTGGTAAGCAAGATCGTCCTCTGGCAATGTGATGAACAGACCATCGGTCTCATCCACGCAGTGACGAGCGATTTTGCGAAGCGTCATATTTTCCTTGATACACTCCTCTGCCGACTCACCATCGGTAACAGCATAACGAGCACCACTGTGCAGCAAACCATGATTGCGGCCAGTAGCACCATTCGTGAAGTCGAATCGCTCTACAAGCAATGTCGACAAACCACGCATAGCACAATCGCGGGCAGTACCAGCACCTGTAATACCTCCTCCGACAATGATTACGTCGTAATGTTTCATTCCGCTTTTATCCATTTGAAGATTGTTTAGTTTTGATAACGTAATAGTTTATTCACTATTTGGTTTCTTTTTTAAAGCCAATAGGTTTCTTAACGCAACAAAATTAGGAAACAAATTTTTTTATTCCAAATCTTTTTGCCAAAAAAATTTCATTTTTTACATTTCATGTCAAAATCGCCCGTATTTTGTCCCAATTGTCGCAATCTCACATAGTTCCGCTTCTCGCCCGAAGCCAGATTTTCGTGAAATTTCATCGTCTTTGTGGCACAATGCTTTCGGCCGTGCACCTTCCGCATTGCCACTTTTTCCATCCAATAGTTTCGATTACGATGTTTTCGAAAGGCATTTTACCCACCAAGCGATTTTTATCGCAGAAAACACTCGTTATTTCGAAAAAGAAACCGTATATTTGTACTTTAGAAACCAGAAAACAATATGGAACAAGAACACAAGCTGATGTCTAAGGAAGAGCGCCACGCCGCTATCCTTGAACGACTTATGATGTTCGAATCGGTGCAAGTATCAGATTTAGCCACGCTGCTGAATGTGTCGCTCGTTACGATTCGTAAGGACCTTACGGAGCTTGAAAAAGCCAACAAGCTCTATCGAAGCCACGGAAAAGCAATTCTTATCAATCCGTATATCAACAATCGCAACGTAAGCGAGAAGGAAAAGCTCAATACCTCCGAAAAACGCAGCATTGGCATCGAGGCCGCACAACTCATCGAGCGCGACGACACCATCATCCTCGCTTCGGGCACCACCATACACGCCCTGGCTCGAGCCATCAAGCCTATTCACCGCCTAACGCTCATCACAGCATCGGTGGCAGTGTCAAACATCCTCTCCACCGAAGAAGACGTGGAAATACTCCAATTGGGCGGCGTTTTGCGCCACAGCAGCCAAAGCGTGGTGGGCCGTTCGGCTGAGCAATACCTCGACAACGTGGCGTGCAGCAAACTATTCCTCGGTATCGACGGTTTTGACTTCAACTTCGGCATCACCACCACCGATATGCGCGAGGCTGAGCTCAACCAAGTGATGATGCGCACTGCTCAAAAAACCATCGTACTTGCCGACTCAAGCAAGTTCGGACACCGTGGATTCAGCAAAATCGCCAATATCGAAGACATCGACATCATCATCACCGACTCGCGCGTATCGTCTTCGGTGGTGAAACGTATAGAAGAAATGGGCATCGAACTGATTATCGCCCATTAACCCAATTCGGTCGTTAGGGTTTGGCGGGATTTCGGAATTTTAGGAGTGCAGATTTTGATTGCTTTTTAATGAGTAATAGCAGGCTATTGCGAATTAAAAACA
>CAJLWM010000074.1 GCA_905210415.1 uncultured Prevotellaceae bacterium | reverse complement strand
TGCTCTTTCAAGAATGAAAATCTTGCGTCCTAGCCGATAGACGAATGGGCCATCTATGTAGGCACTCATTTGCTGAGTGCATTAAGATCTACTCTCTTAGGCTTCGATCTTGTTTACGCCCTTAGCAAGTTTTGACTTCAAGTTAGAAGCCTTGTTCTTTGAGATAACACCCTTGCGAGCCAACTTATCGAGCATTGCAACTACCTTCTTGTAGTCCTCAGCAGCAGCAACCTTGTCGGTAGCCTTGCGAAGTTTACGCACAGCGTTACGCGCTGTCTTAGCATAGTAGCGGTTGCGAAGTCTTCTTGCAGCTGCTTGACGTATTCTCTTAATTGATGATTTATGGTTTGCCATTTCTAAAAAACCTGTTTTATTTTTGTTTGCTAATTTTTTTATTTGTAGCCCATAGCAGAATCGAACTGCTCTTTCAAGAATGAAAATCTTGCGTCCTAGCCGATAGACGAATGGGCCATCTTCAAGGCATTGAGCCTAAAAGCGAGTGCAAAGTTACGCACAAATTCCCAATCACACAAGTTTTCCTGAAAAAAAATCACTTTTTTATCACATTTTTGCGAAAAACCATCCCTATGAAGCCTATTTTTTGTACCTTAGCATAGTAAATTCACTAAAAATGCACTCATTACAGCCAGCGAAAGATGTACGAAAAACTTCGATGCATAGTACTCAATGTGATTAAATATTCCGACAAAAACTCCATTGCGCATGTCTATACCGACAAACGCGGACGCATGGCTTTTCTCTTGCCACAAGGCAGCACTCGTGGCGCGCGCATGCGCAATGCCATATTTATGCCGCTGTCGGTGATCGAACTTGAGGCAAACGTGCTGCCAGGAAAAGACATCTATAGTTTTCGCGACGCAAGAGTGCTCTATAGCCTTGCCCGAGTGTATGCCGACCCTGTGCGCAGCGCGGTGGCTATGTTTATGAGCGAATTTCTCTCGCACGTCATTCAAGAGAGCGAACGCAACGAGGCACTATTCCGCTATATCCACCAATCGGTGATGCTTCTCAACGACATCGATCAAGGCGTTGCCAACTTCCACCTATGCTTTATCTACAACCTCGCTCCGTTTATGGGCATCCAGCCCGACACCGACAGTTATTGCCTCGGCGCTTGGTTCGACCTTATGGAGGGCACATTCTCTAAGATGCCACCTGCCACCTGCCACCGCCTTGCCCCCTCCGAGGCCCGAGTGCTCTATCTGCTATCGCGCATCAACTTCTCCAACATGCACCTTTTCCGCTACAATCGCGAGCAACGAAACACCATCCTTGAGATGATGGTGGAATATTATCGTCTGCACAACAACACCATGGGCGCGCTAAAAACTCCCGACATTCTTCGACAACTATTTATCTGACAACACATTTCTCACACCACCCTCTCGCCGATAAGAATTTTGCGTTTCTATATCTCGTCTATTTTTTGTATTTTTGCAAAGTTATAGCAAAAAATATTTACCAGTTATGATAGAATGCGCACTTTACCTCATACCCGTGCCACTTAGCGAAGGAGCGGTGGAAAACGTTATCCCTGCGTGCAACATTGACATTGTGCGCGAGATCAAGCACTTTATCGTGGAGAATGTGCGCAGCGCACGTCGCTTCCTGAAGAAATGCGACCGCAATATCAACATCGACGAACTCACATTCTACGAGCTCAATCGCCACACCGACCCTAACGCTATGGCTTCATACCTACTGCCTCTGCAGCAAGGTCACGCCATGGGCGTAATCTCCGAAGCTGGTTGCCCTGCCATAGCCGACCCTGGCGCCGACGTGGTGGCCATAGCTCAACGCCAACACCTTAAGGTGCGCCCGCTGGTGGGACCATCGAGCATCCTTATGGGGCTTATGGGCAGCGGCTTCAACGGACAGAGCTTTGCATTCATCGGCTATCTGCCAATCGACCAAGGCGAACGAGCAAGGAAGTTTAAGGACATGGAGCGACTCATCCGTCACGACAACCAGACACAGATTTTCATCGAAACGCCTTACCGCAACAACAAACTGATGAACGAAATGTGCAAAGTGCTCCCCGGCAACCTTGCACTGTGTGTGGCCACCGACATAACTGGCGAGAAAGAAAAAATAGAGACAAAAACAATAAAGGAATGGGCCAAGACGAAATACGATTTTGACAAAGTGCCTACAATATTCCTATTATATAAGTGAAAACCTCACTATGACGAGCAAGAAGCGAAACATACAAAATGATACACGACAAGGAGCATTGTTCGATGCCCTGTTTTTTGAGGACGACATCCAACAAGAGACAGAGGCGTCAAAAGGACCTATACCCGACATCGACATTGTAATCCCAGAAAAAAAGCAGCCACAAAAAACCGAGCCTGCTGCACCAGCGCAAACTGCGCGTAAGCGCAAACTGCGTTTCATGAGTTTTGGTAGCGGTAGCAGTGGCAACTGTGCATACTACGGCAACGACGACGGCGGCATCCTGATTGACGCTGGCGTTGATGCCGACTTCGTATTTAAGTCGCTGTTGAAAAACGGCATCACCTCAGAAATGGTGAAGGGAATCGTGCTCACACACGACCACGGCGACCACGTGCGCTACGCCTACACCATCGCTCGCCGCTACAAGCACATACGCATCTACTGCACACCTCGCCTGATGAACGGATTGCTTCGCCGCCACAACATCTCACGACGCATCAAGGAGTATCAAGAAAACGTGTTTAAGGAAATTCCGTTTAAGATTGCCGACTTCACAATCACTGCGTTCGACACTTCGCACGACGGAACCGACAATATGGGATTTATGATCGAAAACGACGACCAGAAGTTTGTAGTTGCCCCCGATATGGGTATCATCAACGCTCGCACGGCTTTCTACACCGCGCAAGCCAACTATCTTATGATAGAAAGCAACTACGATGCCCGCATGCTCAACGAAGGTTCTTACCCTGAATATCTCAAGCAACGCATTCGCAAAGACACTGGCCACCTCGACAACGAAGTGACAGCGAAATACGTCGCCGACATTTATAGTCAAGACCTGAAATACTTGTTTCTTTGCCACCTGAGCAACGACAACAACACTCCTGAAATAGCGGTAAACACCATGCGCAATGCTCTGCAAGGCAAAGGCATCAGCGTGGGCGACTGCTCCAACTCGGTGGAGATGCGCAATTGCGACATCCAGCTGTCGGCACTGCCGCGCTACGATTGTTCGCCACTAATCATTCTCACCGACTGATTTCACCCCTTTTCCCTCAATCCACACAAACTCTCCCATGCCATGAACCGAATTATACAGATATTCACCATCGCCCTATGCAGCACCTTGCTATGCGCATGTGGCGATGAGCCAAAACGGCCAAATGGTTCGCCAGCACTTCCTGGCGGAGGCTCAGGCGGAAGCACAACCACCGAAAGCCTTCAGACACAATTATCATCCGATAACGTCAAATGGAATGGCGGCAAAATCATGTTGAGCATCAAATCATCGGGCAATTGGGCGTCGGCTTGCGCTCAACAATGGTGCCACATATCTCCTGCCTCGGGAACTGCCGGCGACAGCGAAGCCACAATCGACATCGACACCAATACCACGCCCGAGCAACGAACCGCCACCATAACAGTGCGATGCGGCACAATCACCAGCAATCTCAGCATCACACAAGAGCCAAGACCGCAAGTGACCATAGCAAGCCGTGCCATAAGCTTAGCAGCCACGGCAGGCAAAAGCACATTTATACTGAAAAGTAATGTGGATTGGACCATCGAGAGCGATGCATCTTGGTGCACAGCCACCCCCACGAACGGAAAGAAAGGCACTACCGCCATCACTATCACAGCCGAAGCCAACGCCTCAAAAGCCGAGCGTACGGCTCAACTCACCATCACAGCAAGCGACGACAAGACAATTATTACCGTGACCCAAGCGGCCCCGAGTCAGGCGGCTTCGTTGCTGCGCATCAGCAGTCGATAGAAATTGCACCCCACGAAGTTGCCCAGCACAATACTGATATAAAGCAAAATCACCTCACCAGCGTTTTCCACAAGGAAATCTGCAGGCACCACGAGATAATAAAATGCGTCGGCTATGCAGTGAGGAAATCCGCAAATGATGAATAGCGGCACACCAAAAAGCAATGGCAAGAATTTTCCCTCTCTGCCCCACTTCACTGCCGTGGTCATAATGAATCCACATCCTATCGCGAGCAGTCCGCACTGCCACCATCCGGCAGCAAGCCGTCCCACAAGCAATCGCTCCGCCGTTTCCTGCAATGGCATTGGCGACACTCGCGCCATCATAGCCACAAGCAGACATCCCACTATGTTCATTGCCAAAATCAAGCATAGTTGCAGCAACTCACCCTTAACAAAAAATCCGGCGGTGCCTGTGTAGAGTTTCAAACGATAGTGCACCACGGCAAGCAACCCGAACGCAAAAGTCACGGCGCCTACCACGCCACCTACTGCAAGGAAGCCAAATCCGGCTATACCAATGCAGATGCCGGCGAGAATCGCCGATTTCATCAAAGAGATAGTGTTATCCATCATAAAGTGTCAAAAAAAACGTTTGTATTATAACCCCAAATCGGTCATTAGAGCGTAAATATAAGGTTTTTCTACTGCTTGGAGTCTTTCGTTTTTTATAAGGCATCTTTTGTTTGTTTTTAATTCGCAATAGCCTGCTATTACTCTTTAAAAATCAATCAAAATCTGCACTTCTAAAAATCCGAAATCCAACCAAGCCCTAATGACCGAATTGGGTTAAAAAATCAATCTCATTGCTTAGTCTTTACAAAATTAGCAAATAATCTCCACACAATTCCACACTTGTTGCAATTCTTACCACCCGACTCCCTCCCCAAAAAAGAAGAGTCTGTGTCGTAACTAATACTTTTTTCACGACGCAGCCTCTTTTATGGAGTATATATTTTCATCTATAAATCACCATCCACCACCCAATGCCTTGTACATCTTCACCATGGTGATTTGCTTATCGCGGATGGCATTGCTCGACCCTATTTGGGCATCAAAGTAACTACGCTGAGCATCGAGCACATCTAAGTAGCCAATTACGCCGTTGATATACTGCAGATGCGCCAGTTCCATAGCCGCCTTCGACGGCCTCAATCGCGATTCAGCAAAATTGCAGAAAATCTGCTTTTTGCACTCGCTGCTCTCTCGAGTGGCGGCACTCGGAAATGACAACTCGAGCAAGCTCGGTTGCCTATTTCTCTTTGGTTTGCACTATCGTTGGATAAGATAGGCGGCACTCGGAAATATCAACATGAGCAAGCTCTGTTGATTATTTCCCTCATTTGCACTATCTTTGCAGTCAGAATATTAAGACTATAATAATATGGAGAAAAAATTCAAAAGGACACTCGTAACCACAGCGTTGCCTTATGCCAATGGTCCTGTGCATATCGGCCACTTGGCTGGTGTGTATGTGCCTGCCGATATCTATGTGCGTTATCTTCGCCTCAAAGGTGAGGATGTGAAGATGATTGGCGGCAGCGACGAGCATGGTGTGCCTGTAACAATACGCGCCAAGAAAGAGGGTTGCACCCCTCAGGACGTGGTTGACCGTTATCACAACCTCATCAAGACTTCGTTTGAGAAGTTCGGTATCTCG
The DNA here is from genome assembly GCA_905210415.1 of uncultured Prevotellaceae bacterium. Classification (GTDB taxonomy): domain Bacteria; phylum Bacteroidota; class Bacteroidia; order Bacteroidales; family Muribaculaceae; genus SFTJ01. Next base: position 1,929 of record CAJLWM010000074.1, on the reverse strand, counting down.
TTTGACATCTATTCGCGCACCACATCTAAGATTCACCACGATATGGCAAGCAACTTCTTCCGCAAACTCTACGACAACGGCAAGTTTGTGAAGATGGAGAGCGAACAATATTATGATGAGCAAGCTAAGGAATTCCTTACCGACCGCAATATTCAGGGCGAATGCCCGCATTGCCACTTCGAAGGCGCTTACGGCGACCAATGCGAGAAGTGTGGCTCTACCCTTTCGCCAGACGAACTTATCAACCCTAAGAACAAGTTAACTGGCAATCCGCTGGTGAAGAAACCTACCACTCACTGGTATCTTCCGCTCAACGAGCATCAGCAATGGCTCGAAAAGTGGATCCTTCAAGACCACAAAGAATGGCGTCCTAACGTGTATGGCCAATGCAAGAGCTGGCTCGACAACGGTCTGCAACCACGTGCGGTGACCCGCGACCTCGATTGGGGTATTCCAGTGCCTGTAGAGGGCGCTGAGGGCAAGGTGCTCTATGTGTGGTTTGATGCGCCTATCGGCTATATCAGCAACACTAAGGAACTCCTCCCCGACACTTGGGAAACTTGGTGGAAGGACGATTCTACTCGCCTGATCCACTTCATCGGCAAGGACAACATCGTGTTCCACTGCATCGTGTTCCCTGCTATGCTCAAGGCTGAAGGCTCGTTTATCTTGCCCGACAATGTGCCAAGCAACGAGTTCTTGAACCTCGAGGGCGACAAGATCTCTACTTCGCGCAACTGGGCTGTATGGCTTCACGAATATCTTGAAGACTTCCCTGGCAAGCAAGACGTGCTCCGCTATGTGCTTACTGCCAACGCTCCTGAAACTAAGGACAACGACTTCACTTGGAAAGATTTCCAAGCTCGCAACAATAATGAATTGGTGGCAATCCTCGGCAACTTCGTGAACCGCACTTTGGTGCTCACTCACAAGTATTTTGATGGCAAGGTGCCTGCTGCCGGCGAACTCACCGACTACGACCGCGAAACCATCAACGAGTTTGTGGGCGTGAAGGCTGCTCTCGAAAGCAACCTCGATGGATTCCACTTCCGTGAAGCTCAAAAAGAGGCTATGAACTTGGCTCGCATCGGTAACAAATACCTTGCAGAGACCGAGCCTTGGAAGCTTGCCAAGACCGACATGGCTCGCGTGGCTACTGTGATGAACGTGGCTATGCAGATCACTGCCAACCTTGCTATCGCGTTTGAACCATTCTTGCCATTCAGCGCTGAGAAACTTCGCGCTATGATTGGTTTGAAGGAACTCGACTGGAACAAGCTTGGCGCTACCGACATTATCGCTGCCGGAAGCGAGATTGCTAAGCCTGAATTGCTCTTCGAAAAGATTGAAGATGCTGCCATCGAAGATCAGATGCAACGCCTCGAAAATATCAAGAAGCAAAACGAAATCAATAACTTTGAGCCTGCTCCAGTGGCTGAAAACATCGAGTTCGACCAATTTATGAAACTCGACATCCGCGTGGGTAAGGTAGTGGAATGTGCCAAGGTGCCAAAGGCCGACAAACTGCTGCAATTCAAGATTGATGATGGCATGGGCGGCCGCACTATCGTGTCGGGCATCGCTAAGCACTATAGCCCTGAGGACCTTATCGGTCAAGAGGTGTGCTTCGTTGCCAACCTCGCTCCTCGCAAACTCAAGGGTATCGAGTCACAAGGTATGATTCTCAGCGCCGAAGATGCTGGCGGACGCCTTGTGGTGATTGGTCCTAACGGCGAGGTGAAGCCTGGCGCACAGGTGAAGTAAACGAAAACACATGATTTTTTGCATGATTCTGGGAGTGGCAAAAAGCCACTCCCTTTTTTTTCGCCCTGCACGAATGGGTTCTAATGGGAAGGAAATGTTTGTTTCCGAAATATTGCTGTCCGGTAAAAGTTTTTCAAACGAAATAAATTAGGGTTGACACTTCTC
>CAJLWM010000073.1 GCA_905210415.1 uncultured Prevotellaceae bacterium | reverse complement strand
CCGCACGTGATTCTTGCCGATGAGCCTTCGGGGAGCCTCGACACGCAAAACAAGCGCGACCTGCACGAACTGTTCTTCCGCCTACGCAGCGAGATGAAGCAGACATTTGTGATTGTAACGCACGACGAATCGCTGGCTCAGCAAGCCGACCGCGTGCTGCACATGCGCGACGGTGAGATAGAAAGTCTTACCGACAAAACCGACAATATTATAATCTGATTTTTATATACACTACTGATGACAAAGCGATTGTCTTACATATTACTCCTGCTTATGACTCTTGCCGCCACCGCATGCGATAGCGACAAGCAGATTGATGGTGTGCAAGACAGTTTTCGCTTCGATATGGTGACCTACGACGGATATGCCGACGGCTGCGCCCTTTTCACCTATCTGCCCCGCCTCGACGGAAAAGCAATAGGCTACTCGGCGCAGATGAACAAAGAGCCATACATCGTGCAAGGGCAACGCGTGCTGCTCAACTATTATCTGCCAGCCGAAAGCACCCCATCCTCTGCCGAAAGGCAAGTGGTGAAGGTGAGGAGTTTCACCCCAGTGATCACCAACACGCTGCGCATTGCCGACGAAGCGCGCATCGACACGATGGCTCGCGAACACATACGCCTGCATAGCATTTGGCGCACCGGCAAATACATCAACTTGCATGCCGAGGTGGAACACACAGGCAAATCACGATGGTTTTACCTCCTTGCCGACAAAGCCACTTGGAACAGCGACACAATCGACTGCTATCTCATACACAACACATTCGGCGCCCAGGCCTACCACTGGCGCAAAGCCTATGCGTCATACGACATAAGCGCCGCTTGGAACCGTCCGAAATGCAAGGTGCTGCGAGTGCTGCTCAACGATGAGATTGCTAAAAACACTCACGCTTATTGCTTCGATAAGCCGTGAGAACGAAAATAAAATTTTTAGAACAAACTTTAAACACATAGAATATTATGAACGAAAAAAACGAAATCAAAATCGAACTTTCTCCAGAGGTTGCACAAGGTAAATATGCCAACCTCGCTATTATATCACATGGTCCAAACGAATTTTTCATCGACATGATCTGTATGGCACCTAACGCTCCTCAAGCTAAGGTGCAAAGCCGCATCGTGATGACTCCTGAGAACGTGAAGCAACTTCTCTATGCTTTGCAGGAAAACGTGAGCCGCTACGAACAGAATTTCGGCGAAATCAAGCCTCGCAAGCCTATCAACCCAAACGAGAAAATCACTTTCCTCGGTCCTAACGGTCAGGCTTAACAATCAGATTTTTTCACCCCCTACAAGCATTAACATTATGGCAATGACAGAAAATCCATTGATAATCTACAACACTCTCACACGCACCAAAATGGCGTTTAAGCCTATCCACGAAGGTCGCGTGGGCATGTATGTGTGCGGCCCTACCGTATACGGCGACCCACACCTTGGACACGCTCGTCCTGCTATCACCTTCGACGTGCTATTCCGCTACCTCACCCATCTGGGTTATAAGGTGCGCTATGTGCGCAATATCACCGACGTGGGCCACTTGGAACACGATGCCGACGAGGGCGAAGACAAAATCGCTAAAAAGGCACGCCTCGAGAAGCTCGAGCCAATGGAAGTGGTGCAATACTATCTGCTCCGCTACCACAAGGCTATGGATGCCCTCAACGTGCTGCCTCCAAGCATTGAGCCTCACGCCAGCGGACACATTATCGAGCAAATCGAATATGTGAAGAAAATCCTCGAATCGGGCTACGCCTATATCAGCGACGGCAACGTGTATTTCGATGTGCCTAAATACAACAAAGATCACCACTACGGCAAACTTTCGGGCAGAAACATCGACGAACTGCTCAGCACAACCCGCGATCTCGACGGCCAAAGCGAAAAGCACAACCCTGCCGACTTCGCTTTGTGGAAAAAGGCTTCGCCTGAACACATCATGCGCTGGCCTTCGCCTTGGAGCGACGGCTTCCCAGGATGGCACTTGGAATGCTCTACTATGGGCACAAAATACCTCGGCGAGGAATTCGACATTCACGGAGGCGGTATGGACCTTATGTTTCCTCACCACGAGTGCGAAATCGCACAATCGGTGGCTTACTGCGGACACGACGCCGTACACTACTGGATGCACAACAATATGATCACCATCAACGGCCAGAAGATGGGCAAATCGCTCGGCAACTTCATCACGCTGGAGCAATTCTTCACAGGCAACCACGACAAGCTTGAGCAACCATACAAGCCAATGACCATACGCTTCTTCATCCTTCAAGCACACTATCGCGGCACCGTGGACTTCTCTAACGAAGCTCTACAAGCCGCTGAAAAGGCTTACGAACGCATGATGGACGGATGGCGCCGCTTGTGCGACCTAAAGGCTGGCGAAAAGTCAACCGTTGACATCAGCGACTTGCGCTCGCGCTGCTACGACGCGATGAACGACGACCTCAACACGCCTACTGTTATCGCTACGCTATTCGACGCTTGCCGAATTATCAACCAAGCTAACGACGGACACGCAACATTGTCGCAAGCCGATATCGACGAACTGAAATCGTTGTTCCAGGACTTCTTGTTCGACATCCTCGGTGTACGCAACGAAGCCGACGGACAAGGTGGTGTTGACCTCAAGCCTTACGAAGAGGCTATCGACTTGCTGCTCAACATCCGCAAGCAAGCCAAAGCCAACAAGGACTGGGCTACCAGCGACCTTATCCGCAATCGCATGAACGAAATCGGATTTGACGTAAAAGACACAAAAGACGGTTTTGAATGGAAGGTGAAATAATCCCCGCTCAACCGCATCAATAATCCCGATTCGGACATTAGCTTGGGGGGGTCGGATTTTTAGAAATGCAGATTTTGATTGCTTTTTAACGAGTAATAGCAAGCTATTGCGAGTTAAAAACAAACTAAAGAAGCCTTATAAAAAACGAAAGACTCCAAGCAGTAGAGATTAATTACATTTACGGCCTAATGCCCGATCTGTGTTAAATGCTAAAGGCTGCGCCTCCACACGTGAGAAGCGCAGCCTTTCGTTTTCCACCCCCTTTGACGACTTCCCGTCAAAAACTCTCTTCTACTGCATATAATGGTATATTCCGCATCCAATCTTGCTCTTTATAGGGCAACATCGAGAATCTAATGGCTTTCAATTGTGGATTTGCACTGATAAATGCGCTGAGCGATTTCGAGCGCAGATTTTCTTCCGCTTTCACTTCTATCGGGGAAACTACACCCTTGTGCTGAGCAAAAAAGTCAATCTCCAAACGAGAATCTTCTCTGCTATAATAATAAGTATATATACTCTGTTGGCAAAGGAGCTGACACAAAACATAGTTCTCAGAGAACGCGCCCTTACTCTCTGTCATAACCTTGCTGGATATTAGCATTTGTGATGGCTCCATTTCACTCAACGCTCCCAAAAGTCCAACATCAAGCAAAAACAACTTAAACGCAGACATATCTTCATAGAATTTCAATGGCACCTCAACTTCTCGCACTCGGGATATCCTATATGTCAACCCAGCATCCACCAACCATTGTATAGCCAACTCAAAATCCTTGGCTCTGGCCCCAGGCCTCACTGCACCATATACAAACTTCTTGTTTTCCTTTGCCAATTGTGAAGGTATCGATTGCCACACCATACTGATGCGAGCAGCCTCGTTTGTACTAACATGCTTCGACATATCGCTACGATACACAAACAATATGTTGTTCTGCACATTGCGCACCTCATTGGCATCGTTGGTTGCAAGGAATGTCTTCACCGCTTCTGGCATACCTCCAACAAAATAGTATTCTCTTAATATCTTCACATATTTCTCGTGCAACATAGATATCGTTTGCCAATCTCTACTTCGCAATATCTGAAGCATTTGAGCCTCACCTTTTGCAAGCAAAAACTCTTCAAACGACATCGGGTACAGCCGTATAATGTCCACTTTCCCAACAGGTGCCGATTCTCCTTGATGCATCGCTACACCCAAAAGCGACCCTGCCACTGCGACATGATATTCCGGGGCATTCTCGCAAAAATATTTCAATGAAGACAACCCCTTGCGCAATTCTTGTATCTCATCAAGAATGATCAGTGTTTTCCCAGGAAGAATAGGTTGTTTTGCAATTGCTCCTATCACCATCAGCACACGCTGCATATCATAATCTTCAGCGAACACATTAGCAATCTCCGAATTGCCGTCACAATTGATATACGCAACATTGTCATATTCGCGTTTCCCGAATTCTTTGAGGATATATGTCTTGCCCACCTGACGCGCCCCTGCCAGTATGAGAGGCTTCCTATATGGGCTATTTTTCCATGTCTTTAGTTGCTCTAAAATCGTTCTTTCCATATCACTCAACTAATTTAATATCTAAATCTCTATTACACAGACTATTTATCAGTCTTTCCGGCACAAAGATACACTTTTTTACACGAACTTTCAGCAAAACACCACACTTTTTTACACGAACTTTCGGCAAAACCACACACTTTTTTACACGAACTTTCAGCAAAGCACCACACTTTTCACATCCACTTATAAAAATTACTTACTATTGAGTATATCACTTTACCGCAATTAGTTGTATTTTTGCACTGATAAAAAAGCGAATTATGGAACAATTTTTTGAATTAGTGGGCAAAATGTCACCCTTTCTTCTGTTAGGGTTTCTTTTAGCCGGACTGATGCACGCATTCATCCCCGGCAAATTTTATGCTAAGTATTTATCGGGCAATGGACTCCGTTCGGTGATCAACGCCGCCATATTGGGCATTCCACTGCCGCTATGTTCGTGCGGAGTAATCCCAACGGCTATGTCGCTTCGCAAAGAGGGCGCATCGAAGGGCGCAGTGGTGTCGTTTCTGATTGCCACTCCACAAACGGGCGTAGACTCTATCCTCGCCACATACGGCCTTATGGGTCTTCCGTTTGCCATCATTCGCCCAATAGCGGCATTGGTGACGGCTCTATTTGGAGGCTCGCTGGTGAAGGGTTCGCCAGAAATCGCCACTTCGACCTGCAATGGCGAGTCGTGCGATGCCAAGCAGAGCGGTTCGCTCAGCTTCTGGGGCAAAATCATTGAAGCACTAAAATATGGCTATGTGACTATGATGCAAGATATCGGCAAATGGCTCATCGTAGGTCTGGTGGTAGCGGCACTTATCACCATCTGCATCCCCACCGAGTGGTTTACCGCATTTCAAGGCAACACTTGGGCATCAATGGCCTTGGTGCTCTGCATCGCCGTGCCAATGTATGTTTGCGCCACTGGCAGTATTCCTATTGCCGTAGCGCTGATGCTCAAGGGGCTCACCCCAGGCGCAGCCCTGGTGCTGCTCATGGCAGGCCCGGCATGCAATATGGCATCGATATTGGTGGTTCGCAAAGTGCTTGGCTCTCGCACTCTCATCGCCTATATGGCATCTATCGTGATTGGCGCGATTGGCTTTGGCTGCCTCGTAGACTATCTGCAATATCACAATCTGGTGAATTTCCTCGGCGGACTTTCGATGCAAGGTGCCACCTGCGAGAACTGTGTAGACTGGTTCTCGTGGCTCTGCACCGCAGCCCTATTCTTGCTCCTGATCAATGCACTAATTTTTCACAAACATAATCATCACGAAACAATAGAAAACAACGTTATGAAAACTTATCACATCGAAGGCATGAATTGCAATCATTGCCGACTTTCGGCTGAAAAAGCCATTAGCGCCGTTGCTGGCGTAACATCTGCGAAGGTTGACCTTCAAAACAAAGAAGCCTACGTGGAAGGCACCGCCTCCGACGAGGACATCTGCCGCGCCGTGGAGGAAGTAGGATTTACCTGCACCGTGAAGTGATTTGCTGAGCAACACCATTTCACACAATGCACAGCCATGAATTCTTGGGAAATATTATCTCCCTTGAATTTTGGCTCTGTCGCATGGCTGCATTATCTTTGCACCATTAAACCACAAGTGATAAAAACCGAACTTGCGTTCGGTTTTGTCGCATAAACCACATTGTATATGACCAATAAAAAAAGCCTGATAATCTTTATGATTATCGCAACTATGCTTTGCGCCGACGCATCGGCTCAAGGATTCCTGAAGAAACTGAAGGACAAGGGCGAGAAAAAACTGAAGCAAGCCACCGAGCAAGTGGTGAAGGGTGCCGTGGACGATGCCGTGGAAAGCACCACAGGCATAAAGGGCGTGACCAAGAAAAGCCAAAAAGTCAATAAGGGCACGCAGAAGTCACGAAGCAACGGCAGGGCCACTGCCTCATCGTCAAGCCGAAAGAAGGATTTTAACCCCGGCACAAAAAGGGTTACCATACGCCTATGCGATGGCATCGGAGCCAAGCCTGCCCCATTGATGGGCACCAACACCAGCGCATCGCAACTGCCGCCTAATGTAGACAACATAAAGAAGCTCAACGCTTGGCTGGCAGCACAAACAAGGTGCTACGAATACACCAACGCCCGCGTAGTGGAAGAAGAGGCCAAAATCAGCAAGGTGCTTACCTCCGACGAAGCCTATAGTCGCCACGGTGAGGCCGAAAACGTCATCAACAAACGTGCAGAGGCCGTTGAGCGCGTGGTGAACAACCTTCTGAGCATGCTCAGAGAGCGCAACACTGCCTACGATTCGCCAGAGGACACATCAGAGGATTATTACCAAAACCTGATGCTCCACCACATGAATAGCACGGAGTATAAGGTAGCCATGCGTTCCTCTATCGAGCCTCTCTACCCTTATATGGCATCAGAGGTGGTAGCGTTTCTCAAGAGCATCAACCTGAAGACCTACACCGTCGACGCCACCGTATATCTTGGAGGCACAAACCTGACCACCGAGGTCCGTTCGGGCGATTTCTGGTACGTTGTCAACCCCGACAAACTCACCGCATCGCTCACCGCCTACGACCCACAGAGCACCCCAGCGGCATCGGTTGCTGTGCCTGCCACCATTCAATTTGCCAACCGCACATTCAATGTCACCGAGATTGGTGTGAATGCATTCTTCCGCTATAAGACAATCACCTCTATATCTCTGCCAGAGAGTATTAAGAAAATCGATAGCGGCGCATTCGCAGAAACCTCTATCACAGCTCTGAGCCTGCCAAACAGCATCACCGAATTTGGACAAGGAGCTTTGAGCGGCATTCCGCTCATCAAGAGCATCACCTTACCAAATAGTGTGAAAAAAATTCCTCACAGCCTTGTGGCTGAATGCAAATCGCTCACCACGGTGGTTTTCCCTAACGCCGTCGACGAGATGGGCAAGGGCGTTTGTGAAGGCTGCCCCGCTCTCACATCGGTGACACTACCACAAAATATCACAGCTATCACCGAAAGCACTTTTGAGAATTGCACCAGCCTGGCCCGACTTGACGTTCCAAGCAGCGTGACAAAGTACGACCAACTCTGCTTTTATGGTTGCAAAGGACTGAAAACCTTGCCTATGGGCGAAAATGTCACGGAAATCGGATGGAGATCGTTTGCCAAATGCACAGGTATAACTTCTATAGTGGTTCCAGCGAGAGTGAAAATCGGTTTCCTTGCATTTGAATACTGCACCAGCCTTCGCGCTGCCACCATCGGTAGCCAATACAAGACCGACCCAATGCTCACACAGGAATTAAACGCAATATTTAGCCATTGCCCAGTGATGCCGCTAAAGCCAGGCTTACACACCGGCAATGTGAAATTCCACGACAAATAACGATTTTCCGCACGTATACCGTATACACTGATGCCCGTTTCGGGCAAAAGATGCCGCCCCACCCGGAGCGGCTTTTTTGTCGCCATAAGGAGCCACCACGCTCAGATACCGACGTTAACCCAATTCGGTATTAAGGACTTGAATTCACTATCTATTGCCCGATTTGGGTAACCCATTTCGGGCAGTAGGGCTTGGATGGATTTCGGGATTTTAGAAGCGCAGATTTTGATTTATTGCTGTCCGGTAAAAGTTTTTCAAACGAAATAAATTAGGGTTGACACTTCTC
>CAJLWM010000072.1 GCA_905210415.1 uncultured Prevotellaceae bacterium | reverse complement strand
ACTTATCGAATGGATGAGATACAGACTGATGGAATGAGTTAGTTAGGACTTGCTTGATAGGAATGACGGACTTTCACAAAAGTCCTAAACATAATAGGGACTTTTAGATTCACTTGCTGACGCTGTTCACTTAAAAAGTCCTTCTATTATGCTCAGGCTCCGCCCGAGACCTGTCTCCAATTATATAAGAACTACGTTACAAACTAAAAAACGCGGACATAGACAAGAACAACCATTATAACTATTCACGCAAGAAACTCAACTTTGAGATAGTCAAGGGTGGAAAGATAGTGCCTCTTGGTTCCCAGTCGGTGCCGTTGCATGAACGCTTGCAGCATAGACTTGATGAACTTGGCTTCAAGCCGTATATGGATGCCAAGCGTCCCGACCAAGTTTCAAGGAACAGTCCGAACTGCACTGTCGACATCGTCTTCAGTGGTGACCATGATGTGCTTAACAGGCTTGCCTTTGGTGAACAGAAACTCAACACATCAGATCCAAATGCTGAACACAGCAAAGTTGTATTGCAAAAAGGCATCTATGACTGGGCATTGGACACCTACCGCTTTGCATGTGAGAAATGGGGAGAAGAGAATGTCATCGGCTTTGATGTGCATTGTGACGAGACAAGCATCCATGCCCATGTGCAGACCGTGCCTGTTGAACAAGTAAGGAAACGTGGGCGCATCGGAAGCAAGTACATTCACAAGGATAATCCAGAAAAGGTTCTCTCTACCAAGGAATGGAGAGCACTTCCAAAAGAAGAACGTGACAACTACACAAAATCGGAAGCGGCAAAGGGTGTTGTTGAAAGGGTCTCTTATGCCAAAGTGTGGGGAGAGCGAGCAAAGGACAAATCACAATACCTTTCCCAACTGCATACTGACTATTACAACAAGGTGGGGCATAAGTATGGCTTGGCAAGAGGCTTCTCCTATGATGAACTTTCAGAGGAAGAGAAGCGAGGACGCAAGCATAAGAACAAGGTGGTGCTTGAAGCTGAACGTCAGGCGAAAGTCGCTCTTGACAAAGTGGAGAAATATGCAGTGCTTGCCACAATCGACAAGAAGGAGCTGACCATTCCTTTACTCAACATCAAGGCTCCAGTTCAAGAAGCGATGAATGCCGTAAAGAAAGAACTTGCCATCCCAATTCCTACTATTATCGGGCAAAAGGCGTGGCGTGAGGAGCGTGTGTCTAATATCTACGCTGCCATCAAGGCTCTTGTAGCAGCCGTTAATGCAGAACGTTACAAGCAGAATGAAGGTGTACGCAAGTCTGTTAACAAGACATACACTTACTATATGCAGAATCTCAATAAGCAGATAGAGGAGAACAAGTCGCTTCGTGCCGAGAATGATGCGCTAAAGACTGAAAACGACAAAGTCAAACAACACATCTCTCAACTTGACGAGAAGGCTGTGGAGCGAGTGACTACTCAACTTGTCTGTGCGAAGGAAGAACTCGCCAGTGCCAAAAATTATAATACTACACTTATGGAAATGTACAATGATTTGAAGGCTCGTTGGAATGCCATTTGGCAGGAGCCAGAAATGACTGATGCATGGAGACGGGTGGAAGCACGAAAGGAGGAAGATGCAAAAGAAAAGGCTCGGCAAGAAGCCGAAGCCAAACGTGAAAGCATGGCTCGGCAAAATAGATACATAGGAGTGCTTGACAAGTTCATACATGAGGGGCATGAAGCTTTATCATCCTTTGCCAAGACAGACAGAGTCAACTTCAACGAGAAAGAATCGGCTTCCATATACTATGGCATTATGGCATCTGCTGTAAAGCATAATATTGGACTGGACTCTAAAGCCAGTATAGAATCGGCAGCAAAAAGTTTCTTATCTGGTATGTCGTGGAAAGGTTTTACAGACTTCAAGCAAGAATGTGTCACCAGTTGGACAAAACTATTCGCCACGAATGAAGTTCAATTCACAGACAACGCCATTGACAATTTTCTCGCTTTCGTAGACCACATGTCATGCAGTGCAGATACATACGTTTCACTTGGTGGCTCCAATGGGTGTGCCGACCAACTTACGAATTGGGACGGAACACAAAAAGTAGGGCTTGGAAGCATTCCACAAAAGAAAGAAAAAGGGATGGGGCGATAAAAGAACAGAGAATAGTAACAAATAGACTTCATCATCTTTATTGCTTATCCGTAAGAGTTGAGAGGATTATTATAAAAAGAGGAATACCTATAATTGCTTCAAAAGAATACATTGCCGCTTCGCAATACATTTTTGCCGTTTCGCATAAGGAGGCGTTGTGTATAAAAACAAACAATTGTACTTTTGCATAATAATAAGTTCTCAGGCAACTTGTCCTTTGAACGAACCCATAAATTGAAGCATAAAATGAAAAAGTTTGGATTTAGACATTTGATGTACGGATGGCTTGCTGTCGTAGTCCTTGTGCTGACTTCATGCGACTCTGAAAATGTGACACCGATCGATGATAAAACTTTACCGGAGGTCATTGCCAAAGATTTCCACGAACGCTGCGAGGACTACACCATCAAACGTGTTTACACACGTCCAGAGCCTTACTTCGACAGTGGAGCAATGGAAACGTATGTCACCTCTGATGACAACGCGAGGAATGAGTGCGTGGTCGTATACGTTGACAATGCATGGAACCGCACCGTGCGGACGCTCTCTGAAATTGACCAGTTACCCAGCTCGGTGCGATACCGGCTGCTCACGATAAACCAGGAGGCCAGAAACGACGAATTCTGGGAGATCAAGGAAGTGACACAGGCCAGCATAAACGGGACATACTATATTCTCTGCTATCTGCAAGACACCCCCAAACTCAAGAATCTCGTCCACACACTTGTCATCGACAGCAAAGGAACGGTGGCCAAAGCATGCACATACAAACTGAACAACGCTGAATATACAGGTACGATTCCTGCCGATATGAAATGGATTTCAATGCATTACAAAGGCTCCGAAGTGCTTGGCTTTGTCAATGACAGTGGCTATGACAATTACCTCATCATGCACGATGGCGTGTTGAAGTCCGTATACTTCAGAGTATCCCGCAAGGGCACGACATGGAAAGAAACCTGTTACCCCTTGCCGAAAGGCACAACGGTACCAAGCAACGTATTGGATTCCTTACACGCAGACTACCCTGATTTCACCTATACTGAGGTCTCTATTCTTGAAACCCCAAACGGAATAGTCTACCTCTTTACCGATGGAAACAGACCCGACCGTTTAGGGCATTATGTTGAAGCAAACTAAAGACTGATTGAAATCGTCTGAAGATTTGCCTTTATTTTTAAGGCGTTTTGGCCTTGAAGAGGGAGTGTTGCAAACTACACGACCGATGAACGTGGGTGATAGAATATCCACCGACAATAAACCTATGATAAAATATATAATGAGAAAGATTGTATTATCACTATTTGCATTATGCTGTTTTTAGATAGTAATGGCACAACAGAAGACACGCAGCCTGTCTGTAGAATTACTTGGTGCCCAAACTATTGCAGGCATCAACTACGACAGTAGATTCGAGGGCAACTCAGGTTTAGGCTACCGTGTGGGCATTGGCTATGGCTATGGTGACAATTCTAGTTGGTTCGACCAAAAAATCAATGGCGTTGGTGTTCCGTTGGAGCTAAACTATCTACTCGGAAAGAAGAATAGCAAGTTGGAGCTGGGTTTCGGTGCGAGTCTTGGTGTATATCAGGTAAAGGAAACAATAGGATACGTCAAAGATACAGGATGGTATCCAGGTGGGGAGAATACAGACGAAACTTCTCCTAAAACTGAATTTTACACTTCATCAAAAACTCAATTCGGTTATTTCTTCTTCGGCGACATCGGCTACCGCTATCAGCGCCCCAACGGCTTCATGTTTCGTGTAGGCGTTTCGCCGTCGTTCAACTTTGGCGACAAGTACGGACTCTGCAAGGCTGCTTTCTTCCCATACATAGGCTTCGGTTGGTCGTTCTAAGCAGACCAGAACATTTTCAAACAATTTAAACAAATAAGCGTATGAAGAAACTATTGTTATGCTTGCTGGCAGGCGTAATGTCCCTTACAAGCTGCGAATTGTCCGACCCTGATGGACTTGCCGACCCTATGAAGTGGAGCACGGTTCCGTCGGGCTTGAAGAACGGCGAACTGAAAGTGGAAGCCAAAGGAGGAAGCAGCCTGTTTGCCTGCAAAAACTACAAAAGTTTTTGGATTAGTAGCGTGAAGGAAGAAGGAAAATTCAAGGAAAACACTTCATACAAAGAGTTTGACGGAGGCTGGTATCTCGTCAAGATAGAGGACAACGAACTAAAGGTTATTATCAATCGCAACGAAACGAACGCATCACGTTCATTCACGGTTTGCGTGGAAGCAGGAAACGCCTTCGACGAATTCAAGTTCGTACAAGATGCAGCAAGACAATAATCTTGCAATATATACTATAACAGCAATAGCATCCGCCATTCAATCTCTTTTGGCGTCGATGTAACGTTTTAACGACATTATATAACAAGAGGGTGTGCATTCTACGCAAGAAACATAGAATGCACACCCTCTTGTTATTTCTCCAACCATTTTTTAAACAATGTCGCTTTTTCCTTGCTTATTACGATATTATCATCCTCACATCCTTTCAGCTTCACCATTAGTTTAGAACCGAAGTAAAAACTGATTTTCCTGATGCCATTAATGTTGGCGATATACTGTCGATTGAGACGGAAGAAACGGTCAGGGTCTAAGGCCTGCTCCAGTTCGTTCATGCTCATGGGCAGCGGATAGGATGTGCCGTCGACGGCAAACACCGTGATGCGGTTGTTATACATATTGATGTAGCTTATGTCGTCAGCGCAGAGCATGCAAAGCTCGTCGCCTTTCGTGATTAGGAAGCGCTCGCGGTATTGGCGTGTGTCGTTTAGCACGCCATGCAGAGAACTCTCTACGGCAGACTGTTGTGCATTGCGGTTAAGCCGCAGTTTGCCGATTGCGGCACGCAGCTCGTCTGCGTCAATCGGCTTCATCAGATAGTCGAGTCCGTTGTTCTTTATCGCCTCCATTGCATATTCGTCGTAAGCCGTGGTGAAGATCACGAACGACTGTGGCATCATCTTGCGGAACGCTTCAAACACGTCACCGTCGGCAAGTCGGATGTCGGAAAAGATAAGGTCATAGTCGTTGTTGGCGGCAAGCTCCTCCGTCACCTCCGACATACTTTTCAGCGGTCCATGCACGTCTATCGTGTCGTCAATATCCATAATGAGCCTTTTCAGACGTCTTGCGCTGAAATGGTCGTCTTCTATAATCAAAACCTTTTTCATCGTTCTTCTATTGTTTTCGTTTTATGATTGGCAGTCGCACTTCAAATGAATCTTTATGGGCTATGAACTCCGGTTCTGCTTCGCCCTCCAGTCGATAGCGTTGCTTCAAGTTGCTAATGCCTATACCGTACGACTCTATGCTCTGGTCGTTGGTCAGGTTGGTGTATATGCGGTTGTTCTTTATGACGAGCATGTCGCCCTGGCGACCAAGAGACACATGAAGCTCGATGCCGCTCTGCGGGCAGTTATGCTTCACGGCATTCTCGATGATAAGCTGCAGACTCAGCGAGAGGATACATTCGTCGCGGTCGCCGTGCAAATCGTCGGCGTGCAAGACGATGGCGTTGTCGTAGCGCATGTTGAGCAGGCCGAGGTACGACTTGATGAAGTCGGTGCCGTCGGCAAGGGTTATATACTCCTTGTCGATATGCTGAAGTATGTAGCGGTAGATATGTGAGAGTTTCACGACATAGTCCTCAGCCATCTTCGGGTCCTCCCCTATCATTCCAGCAAGTGAACTAAGACTGTTAAACACAAAATGTGGGTCCAACTGCATCATAAGGTATCGTTTCTGTAAGGCGAGATTCTCCTTTCCTTTCAGAACAATCATGTCGGAGAAGTGCATCGAAAGGTGGATGAGTGCTACAAGACTCGCTATCAGTCCGAATAGAAAAGAAGTTCCCCATATATCCTGCATCATAAGCTTAGGTGCTACAAGGCTCAGCAGCAGTTCGCAGCCACCTGCAATAAGCAGGTTGAAGCCCAACACCACCAGTCCGTTATGCACGAACACACGGTGGCCATGTCCCTCGCGCCAAAAGCGCCGCTGTCTGAACAGCCATCGGTTGAGATACAAACCCGAAAGCGAGAACAAACCGCAGAGTGCAAAGTCGATAAGCAACTCAGGATACAGTCCGTTTACCGACTGTAGGAAGTCTGGCAGGTCTACCAATAACCAAATGATATCATACAGGAAGAAGAAGATAAGCGAGTAGACAAGCCACTCAAGGAAAGAGTTCTTGGATTTATGCATAATTATATAATAAAATGATTATCCTTGCTCCAACAAGTTCTTGTCTGTCAAGAAATCCAAGAGTCCGATAGTCAACACACCGTATTCGTCCTCCTTGCGATGAATATCATCACCAACAATGACAATCTTACGAAAGTGGTCATTGATTGACAATAAAGGACGTCGCTCTTGCTGTTCCTTCTCTGGCGTAGGCATGTGGAAAGTCGACTGGATGTACACCCTGTATGGAGGACGGTTTACCACAAAGTCAACTTCCAACTGTCTTCTGACAAATTTTCCATTCTCATCTTTGCCTCCAAGTTCTACTAAACCGACATCCACGTTATAGCCACGACTACGGAGTTCATTATAGATAATATTCTCCATAATGTGCGTTTCCTCTTGCTGGCGATAGTTGAGAATGGCAGCACGTATGCCGATGTCTGCGAAGTAGTATTTCGTCTCGGTGCCGATATATTTTCTGCCTTTCACATCATAGCGTAAGGCTTCTTCTATCAAGAAAGAGTCTTTCAGATAGTCAATGTATTGTTTTATAGTGTCTCTTTTTATGGTTACTCCTTGTGCAGATTGAAAGGTATTGGCTATTCTCGTTGGATTGGTTGACGAACCAATGCCCGAAGCTATTACACGCACCAATTCCTTCATTCCTTCTGGATTACGCAGATGGTTGCGCTCAATTACGTCACGCAGATAGGTAGTTTCATACAGACCACGCAAATAGTCTGTTTTCTTTTCTTCCGTTTCAAGCAAAGCCACCTGTGGCAGTCCTCCAAAAGTATAGTAATCCAACCAAGCTTTGCGTATATCTCCACCAATACCACTAAAGTATTCGTCAAAGGTGAGAGGCCATATGCGTATCTCGTCACCTCTACCTCGGAACTCAGTCACAACATCACTTGACAGGAAACGAGAGTTTGAGCCCGACACATACACATCTACATTCCTCATGTGTGTCAAGCTAAGAATAACCTCCACAAATTCTTCTACCAACTGTACCTCGTCCAAGACTATATAATAAGGCTTGCCATCATCCACAACCTTTGAATCTATATAGTCGAGCAAGGTATCAGGCTTTCTCAACCGTCTGTTTCGGAAATCATCAAGTTGTATCTCAATGATGTGATTATCAGTCACCCCATGTTCCAACAGCCAGTTATGCAAGATGTCAAACAGCAGGAAAGACTTTCCACATCGTCTGACACCTGTTATAATCTTCACAAGTCCGTTCCCACGTCCTGCGATAAGTTCATCCAAATATTTCTTACGTTCAAATATCATATTAGAGTACTTTTTTTGATATTGGTATCATATTTTACACCGCAAAGATAACGGTTTTATCCCAAAAGCCAGCACAATCAATGAAAAAACTGCGTTTATCAAGTAAAAAAACAGCAAAATGTAGCATCGTAAACTACACAAAAATGTTTTTTAGAACAAAAGGGTATGACATGTAATCACACCCCACGTTCAAGGGAGTCGTTTCAACCGTACCCCTTTATGAATTTCGTTCTATAACTTCCATTCACCACATTATGGGATCGGTTAAAAGCGCCCCTCCCAACCCTTATTTCGTGATTCCTGATGTAACCGAAGGTTAAAAACGTTAAATCTCCACCTTTTCGTATCTAAACAGAATCCACATAGCCACTTTTCTACCGTTTAGAGCGTATAATACTGATAATCAACTAATAATAGATACCAAGGTTGCAGCGGCTTGACGAGCGTGGAGATTGGCAACAGCGTTATGAGAATCGATTGGTATGCGTTTGAAGGCTGCAGCGGCTTGACGAGCGTAACGATCCCTAACAGCGTGACGAGCATCAGGGGGGATGCGTTTTTCTGCTGCAGCGGCTTGACGAGCGTCACGATAGGAAACAGCGTGACGAGCATCGAGAGGTATGCGTTTTATGGTTGCAGCGGCTTGGAGAAGATTATCGTATTGGCGAAAAATCCTCCAGCTTGTGGCGGTAAA
>CAJLWM010000071.1 GCA_905210415.1 uncultured Prevotellaceae bacterium | reverse complement strand
ATTCCACGCCCCAGTGCATACATGCGATAATGGCGTCGGGGTTCATGCCCTTCGCCTTGGCAATGTCAATAGCCATCTGCTTCTTGTCGATATAGTTCACCACATTAGGCTTACGGGTGGGAATGCCGTTGGTGCCGTAGGTGTAGCTGAGGATAGCCATTCGCACACCTTTCACATCCACGATAGCAGGGCAGAGCGTGTCGCGTGCAGCCTCGTTGAGGTATGTGCCGGCATGAGGTATGCCCATCTCGTTGAGGCGCTTGATGGTGCGTTTTGCGCCAGCATCGCGTCGGTCGAGGCAGTGGTTGTTGGCAGTGACAAAGAAGTCAAAACCCACATCTTGCAGGTGCTGAGCATATTCATCGGGTGCGCTGAAATTTGGGTAGCCTGAGTATGGCTTACCGCCCAGTGGGCACTCCAGATTGACCAGGGCGAAGTCGGCTTTGGCGATGTCGTCGCTGAGATATTTAAAGCAGGGTGTGTAGTCGTAGTTGCCTGCCGAGGTGCGTGCCGCCTTAATCTGCGGACCGTGCTGCATGGCATCGCCCACAAATGTGAGGTTGATGTCCTGATTGCCGAGCACCAAATCGAGTATTGCTACGAGCAGAATGCTGAGAAACTGTGTCATTGCTGTATGTGAAAGTTGATTGCTGAATTACCCTCGCGCGCTTAAGGGCGTTAGGTTTATCCCAATTCGGTTGTTAGGACTTGGAAGAATTTCGAAAGACACCAAGTAGTATTAAAATATTACATCTACGGCCTAATGTCCGATTTGGGTTTATTGTTTTGGGAAAAATAGAGCATCTCACCATAAGATGCTCTATTATTAAGTAACCTATAAATGCATTGATTATTTATAGATAGTCTTTTTAGCAGCGAGAAGAGTGTTCTTCATCAGCGAGCAGATGGTCATCGGACCTACGCCGCCAGGCACAGGAGTGATGAGGCTGCACTTAGGCGCAACGTGTTCGAAATCCACGTCGCCCTTGAGCTTGAAGCCGCTCTTTGTTTCGGTTGAAGGCACGCGTGTGGTACCAACGTCGATGATCACAGCACCCTCTTTCACCATGTCTTCTTTCACGAATTCAGGTTGGCCGATAGCTGCGATAATGATGTCGGCTTGGCGGCAAATCTCCTTGAGGTTGCGTGTGGCTGAGTGGCACACGGTGACAGTGGCATTGCCCACTGGCGCTTTCTGCATAAGCAGGTTAGCCACAGGTTTGCCCACGATATTGCTTCTGCCAAGCACCACGCAGTTGGCACCCTTGGTGTTCACGTTGTAGCGTGCGAGCAATTCGATGATGCCGGCAGGAGTGGCAGAAACGAAGCATGGCAAGCCAATAGACATTCTGCCCACGTTAGTAGGGTGGAAGCCGTCTACATCCTTGCGATAGTCGATAGCCTCGATGATGCGTTGCTCAGAGATGTGGCGAGGCAATGGCAGTTGCACAATAAATCCGTCGACTTCGTCATCGGCATTGAGTTTTGCGATGGTGTCGAGAAGTTGTTGCTCAGTCACATCCTCTTCATAGCGAATAAGGGTTGACTTAAAGCCGCATTTCTCGCAAGCAATCACCTTGTTGCGAACGTATGTCTCGCTGCCGCCATCGTGGCCCACGAGAATAGCTGCAAGATGAGGCCTGCGCTTTCCCTCTGCAATCATTTGCTCTACTTCGGCTGCAATTTCTTGTTTTACGTCAGCCGCTACTTTCTTACCGTCGATTAGTTCCATTGTTATGTTTTAAGAGTTATAGTTCGATTTCAATATTCAGTACACCGGTAGTTTTCCGGTATTTGCCGTTCTCATAGATTGCACCGTTGTGTCCCACAAAATTCGATGCTTTCACGCCATTGATGCGGCACGACTTAGGCGTATAGCCATTGCCTTTACCAGTGACGGTGATGTTGATAGTGTTGTTGTGAAACTTGATGCCTCTGAGAGTGCATTTGCTGCCGTCGTTCATTCCCAATGGGCGAATCTTCAAGCCGCGCGGAGTGAGGCGAATGCCGAATATCTCAGTGATGAATTCGCGAAGGAATCCTGTGGCGCACCATGTCTGATCGTGGCGCACGTCCCATAGGTGGTCGCATTGATAGCCGCCGCTTGGTTTGCCGTTGGCAGGGTCGTAGATTTCAAAGAATCCGTCTCCTTCAACCGCGAGTTTCGCAAGATTGTTGATTTCGAAATAGAATTGGTCAAACACTCTTGCGTGAGCGCAAGCTGAAGCATATATCATGTTGACGTGAGGCCAAATCATCACATTGTGTCGGCCCGGTTGGGCAGCGCTATAGCGAGGGAATGCCGGATATACGGCAGGAATGCCATATCGGGTGATGTGCACGTTGCTGAGGATGCTTTTTGCCTCCTTGTTGCTCACCACATCATAAAGCACGGCGAAAGCCACACCAAGGCCTTCGGTGTAGTTGTGCTTCTTGCCGTTTCCGTCGATGAGGTAGAAAAGGCGGTTTGCGGCTTTGTTGTAGAAGTGCTGGCGAATGCGTTTCTTGAGTTGCTTCGCCTTATTTTGATAGGCGTTGCCGTCTTTGCCACATTGCCACATCATGTCGGCAAGGCAAAGGTAAGCCTTATAGTAGACGCAGTTGGTGCTGAGACACATTATCTGGTCGGCATTGTGGTCGAGCACATAGCTATTGTTGTTGCCAGGCTGGAAGATTGGCTCATCGTAGCCGGCTATGCCGTCTTGAAACACGGCAGGACCGGTGAATAGTCCGTATAACGAATTGAAGTGTTGGCGCTCAAGGTCGCTGATTGTTGTGGCCGAGCAAGAGAGTGCTTGGTGCAAGAATGCCGCGTCGTTGGTGGCCAAATAGTGTTGCCAAGCGGCAATCACCCAGATGATTTGGTCCCAATATTGATGTCCGATGCGTTTGCCGTTTTCGGTTACGCTCCAAAGCGATGTGCGCGCAGCCTCAGGGCGAAGCAGATTGGCAGCATTGGCGCAATTGAAGGCGCAATCGCGGGTCCACTCGCCTCCGTAGTCGCCGCCGGCAAGGATGATGCCTTCTGCCGAGATGTTTTTGTCGAGAGTCTTGATGGCCATATCAAAAGCCTTGTTGATAGTGGCATCGTTGGTGGTGAGAGTCTGCTCGGCAGCATTGCTCATTGCATGCGATGCGCAAAGAGCTATGAGGGTAGCCGTGATGTTTCTGAAGAGATTTCTCATGTTTTTATTAGCGGATTTGAGGAAAATATTCTTTTTAACCCAAATCGGTCATTAGGCCGTAAATGTAAGATTTTTCTACTGCTTGGAGTCTTTCTTTTTTTATAAGGCATCTTTTGCTTGTTTTTAATTCGCAATAGCTTGCTATTACTCATTAAAAAGCAATCAAAATCTGCGCTTCTAAAATTCCGAAATCCTTCCAAGCTCTAATGCCCGAATTTGGTTTAAAGCAACACGAGCATCTATCGTTCATCCGATAGATGCTCGCGCAAAAAGACTATTGCTTATTTGTGTCGTCGAAGGTTTTGCATTGCCTTCATCGGATTTTTCATCGTTGTGGCAAACTTCATCATCTTTCGGGTTTGGTCGAATTGCTTAAGCAATCGGTTCACCTCTTGGATGGTGGTGCCGCTACCCTTGGCGATGCGTTGTCGGCGGCTGCTGCTTGAGCGGCCGGTGTTGAGCACCTCAGGGTGAGAGCGTTCGTATTTTGTCATTGATTGGATGATAGCTTCAACGCTCTTAAATGCGTTGTCGTCGATATCGATATCCTTAATGGCTTTGCCCACACCAGGAATCATAGAAGCGAGGTCTTTGATGTTACCCATCTTCTTGATTTGTTGTATCTGGTTGATGAAGTCGTCGAAGTCAAACTTGTTCTTTGCGATTTTTGCTTGCAACTTACGAGCCTCTTCTTCGTCGTATTGCTGTTGCATACGGTCAACGAAGGTGACGATATCACCCATGCCGAGGATACGGTCGGCCATACCTGCAGGGCGGAATGGGTCGATGGCTTCCATCTTTTCGCCAGTACCCACAAATTTGATAGGCTTGTTGACCACGGTGCGGATAGAAAGGGCAGCACCACCACGAGTGTCACCATCGAGCTTCGTAAGCACCACGCCATCGAAGTCGAGACGGTCGTTGAATTCCTTAGCGGTGTTCACTGCGTCTTGACCAGTCATTGAGTCAACCACGAAGAGGGTTTCGCTTGGGTTGATGGCGCGCTTGATGGCTTCGATCTCGTTCATCATCTCCTCATCGACAGCCAGGCGACCAGCGGTGTCGACAATCACCAAGTCGAGGTTGTCGCGCTTAGCTTGAGCGATAGCGTTGAGGGCGATTTGCACTGGGTCTTTGCTTTCAGGTTCAGAATATACAGGTACGCCGATTTGTTCGCCAAGCACCTTCAATTGCTCAATAGCGGCAGGACGGTAAACGTCGCAAGCCACGAGCAAAGGACGTTTGCCTTTATCGTGCTTCAACTTGTTGGCAAGCTTTCCTGAGAAGGTGGTCTTACCAGAACCTTGAAGACCCGACATAAGGATTACTGCAGGCTTGCCGTCAACATTAAATTGGGCTTGTTCGCCACCCATAAGTTCGGCCAATTCGTCGTGCACAATCTTCACCATGAGTTGGTTTGGATTCAATGCGTTGATTACGTTTTGACCGATGGCTTTTTCTTTCACCTTGTCGGTGAATTGCTTAGCCACTGTATAATTGACGTCGGCATCAAGGAGCGCGCGGCGCACTTCCTTCATGGTTTGAGCCACATTGATTTCGGTAATCTTGCCTTGGCCCTTAAGTACCTTAAATGATCTTTCGAGTTTTTCGCTTAAATTCTCAAACATTATTTATATATGATTTTTGTATTATTATTGTTGTAAATACCCAGTCAAAGCGACGTGTGAAAACCGCCGCCGAAACGTTGGGAGTGAAAATCTTTGCAAAATAAGCACATATTTGTGATTTACACAAGAGCAAAGGGCGGTAAGATGTGTCTAAATAGCAGTAAGATGTGCTGAAAATGTGCCTAAAAAAAGTTATAGCGCTGCGCGGAAATGCTTAAAATTGTGAAAACTGTGGCAAAATGTGCCGTTATGAGCCGAATGAACAATCAGTGAGCCAACTAAAACTTCGAAAAGTGCAAAATTTTTCGTAACTTTGCAGTTAAATTAGTTTATAAGAATCAATGGATTTCAACAAGGTATTATTTGTATCACAGGAGATTTCTCCTTATTTGCCGGCGTCGACATTGGCAACAGCCGGACAATTTTTGCCTCAACGCGTGCAGGAAGCTGGCTATGAGGTGCGTACGTTCATGCCTAAGTATGGCTGCATCAATGAGCGTCGCAATCAGCTACATGAAGTAATACGTCTGTCGGGCGTGAATATTGTAATCGATGATACCGACCACCCATTGATTATCAAGGTGGCTACACTTCAGCCAGCACGACTTCAAGTATACTTCATCTTCAACGACGACTATTTCTCACGCAATATCTGCAAAGGATTGGAAACTGCTACTTCTGCCGAAGACAACGACGAGAGAAGCATCTTCTTTGTGCGTGGTGTGTTTGAGACAGTGAAGAAGTTGCGTTGGAACCCAGATATCGTGCACTGCGCTGGCTGGATTTCGGCTTTGACCACTGTTTACCTCAAGCAATACTACAACGAAGATCCTTCGTTCCGCGATGCTAAGGTGGTATATTCTATCTACGACGATGATATGCCTGCTGCTCTCGACGCTCGCATGGGCGAGAAGATGAAGGCTGATGGCATCTCTGACGATACGTTGAAGGGTATCATGGGTAAGCCAGTAGATTATAAGGCTCTCACTAAATTGGCTATCGCTAACTGCGATGGTGTGATTTCGCATTGTGCTAACCTTGATCCAGAACTTGAGCAATTCATTAAGGATTCGGGAAAACCATTTATGCCATGCACAAGCGGCGACGATGTGGATGCGCAAGTCTACGTAGACTTCTATAAATCGCTATAAAGCAATTTTTAAACAACAATTAGCAATACATTTGCTGTTATGAAAAAATTATTCTTCTATATATCGGCCATTCTACTGGTGGGCATGGGCTATTCTTGCGAGGATAATTCCAATGTTGGTAACTCGCTCTCAGACACTGTGGTGTCGGTGGTGGCAGATTCTTCGTTTGCCGTTACGGGTCACTCAGTGGAGATTCCTCGTGTAAAGGCTCGCACTTCTACACAACTCGTTGGTGAGATTGCCGCCGAGAATTTCGGTACAATGTCGTCGGGTGTGGTTACGGAAATGATGCCAGTGGGAAATCTCGTCACAGAGGGTGTGACAGAGGAAACTATCGACCGCGTGCGCTTGGTGATGCTCACCTATGCTCAGAGCGGTTTCACTGGCGACTCTATCGTGCCAATGCAGATGAGTGTTTACAAGCTCAATAAGCCATTGCCTAACCCGATATACAGCGACTTCGATCCAAAGGATTACTACGACGAGAACAAAGTGCTGGCTACTACCACCTACACTATGTCGGATATGGACAAGAGCAGCGCAGAGCGTTTGGCGCACATCAAATCGTATACAAACACCACTACCTACAAAAAATCGTATTACCAAATACGTGAGGCTCGCGTGGATTTGCCTAAAGAGATTGCACAATCTATGCTGCGCGAATACAAGAAAAATCCGGAGACTTTCAAGAATCCAGATGAGTTCTCAAAGTTCTTCCCAGGATTTTATATTAAGAGCACTTATGGTAGCGGACGCGTGACCAACTTTGTCAATACTGAGTTGGAAGTGCTTTACCACCGCAAGTATAAGACCGATTTCGGTACCGACACCATTGTCACCGACTCGGCAGGTTATATGGCAGTAACTCCTGAAATCCTTGTTAACAACATCATCAAATTGAATGTCTCTGACAAACTGAAGAAGGCTGTGGCTGACGGTGAAGCGCTATTGGTGGCACCGCAAGGCTATCAAGTCGATATCAAGATTCCAATTAGAGAAATCATTGGCAAGTATGAGTTGGATGGCGATGCATTGAAGGTTATTAACGAACTTCGCCTTGAGATACCAGCCGAGAGCATCGACAACGACTATGGCATCTTGCCTCCGTCGAATGTGATGTTGATTCGTTCGAGCGAGAAGGATGCCTTCTTCAATGAGAATAAGCTCACCGATGGTTGTCGCTCTTATGTGGGCAACTACGATTCGAGCAAGAAGATGTATGTGTTCAGCGGAATGCGCGAGTACATCAAAGACCTGCTTGAAAAGGGCAATGGCGTGAGCGACGAAGATGAGAACATCTCGCTTATCCCAGTGGATTTGACCACAGAGACAGTGTCGAGCAATTATTCTTACTATTATAGCTCTGCGTCAAGTTCGGTGCTTACCAAGGTGGCGCCAGCAGTGTCGCAACCAGCTATGGCACGCCTAAATCTTGCGAAAGCAAAAGTGAGATTGACTTACACAAAAAAGAAATAAAATAATTAACTTTGCACTCGCCTCGCGTGGATGTTTGCCAATGGTGTAGCAAGCCCAGGCGGGGCAGAGATTCCAGCCACAATAGCTCAGTCGGTAGAGTATCTCATTCGTAACGAGACGGTCGCGGGTTCGAGTCCCGCTTGTGGCTCTTAATAGCACACGGATTTCAAAGTTGAGGTCCGTGTGTTTTTTTTATTATTACTGTCCGCTAAATATAAATAAAAGTCAAGAGTTTTGTAGGATAAGTGGAATGAGAAATCAGGCGGATAGATAGCACTCACGCTTATCTATCCGCCTGATAACGTTTTGCTCAAGAGGGGCTTTTAGTGCCCGAATTTGATGTATGGTTGATGAATCCAAATCCGGTCATTAGGGGAAACCCTAATGGCTGATTTGGGACTAATCGTTTCTTTAGATTGAAGCTTCGATGTTCCAAACGAATGCTCTCAGACCCAGTTTAGGACGGGCGAGGTCCATCTCGTGCAGCTTGTTGAGGATGCCTTCCACTTGCTTGTCGTCTACGATAGTGATAACGGCATTTGCCACAGATGGCCATGCGTGTGATCCGTAGTGAGGGTCGCCAGTTTTAGATCCGCGTCCTTGCACGTCTTGCCAAGCGGTGAATCCGCGGGCGTTGCTGCGTGTAAGCACTTCGATGATGTCATCGTAGTATGCTTGGTCGAATGCTATAAATATTGATTTCATTGTGTAATGTTAATGCTATTGTTTGATAATGCCCTGCTGCACCAAGCATGGTGCAGCAAGGATTATGATAAAATTCTTGTTATGCAGCCTTTCTGAGTTTTCTGCGTTGACGTTTCACGCCGTTGTAAGCGAATACACAATAGAGTGTAGGCACGAACAATAGGGTGAGCAGTGTAGAGAAGGTAAGACCGCCGATAACGGCG
>CAJLWM010000070.1 GCA_905210415.1 uncultured Prevotellaceae bacterium | reverse complement strand
TTTTTTATAAGGCATCTTTTGCTTGTTTTTAATTCGCAATAGCTCGCTATTACTCGTTAAAAAGCAATCAAAATCTGCGCTTCTAAAATTCCGAAATCCGTCCAAGCCCTAATGCCCGAATTGGGATAAGTACGGAAATCCCTAACGACAGAATTGAGAAAATAAAGAGGGGGCGCGCTCGCAAGTGCGTCCCCTCAGTGTATATATCATACTAAGATGCTTTTAGCGAGCGATGTCGCTTAAGATTTCGCTTATTGTAGGGTGAATGTGAACCATATCCTGCAATTGCTGCAAAGTGGTGTCGCGGCAAATGAGAGCCGACACTTCTTGCACAATCTCAGCAGCACGTGCTCCGTAGGCGTGGCAACCGATGATGGTGCCATCTGGCTTAGCCATCAGTTTTACCATACCTTCAGCGCTATTCATAGCCAAAGCGCGGCCATTGGCACGCATAAAGCCTTTCTTCACTTGATATTCCAAGCCGGAATCTTTGCATTGTTGCTCCGATGGACCTACGCATGCAATCTCAGGGTTGGTGAAGATAGCAGAAGGCATCACGTCGAGGCGAATGGTGTCGGCCTTGCCAACAATGGCATTCACGGCACGGAAGCCTTGGAATGTGGCAGCGTGGGCAAGCATCATGCGTCCGTTGACGTCGCCGATAGCATATACGCCAGGCACGTTTGTTGCCATATTCTCGTCGGTGGCAATGCCACGACGCACGTCGTACTGCACACCTGCAGCCTCAAGGTTAAGCCCGTCAACGTTTGGCTTGCGGCCAGTGGCTACAAGCACCACGTCGGCTTCAAGGCTTTCCTCTTTGCCCTTGCGCTCGTAGCAAACGGCACCGTCGGCGATGCTCTTCACTGCGGCTTGCATGATGAAGTCGATGCCTCGTTTCTCAAGCAGTTTGCGAGCGCGCTTAGCGATGTCGGCATCCACTGCAGGCAAGCATTCTTTGAGAAATTCCACCACAGTGACTTTCACGCCGAAGCTATTGAAGATAGAAGCAAACTCCATACCTATAACGCCTGCACCAACGATAACGAGGTGCTTAGGCAGTTGTGGCAAAGAAAGCAGCTCGGTAGAAGTCACCACAGCAGGCATTGCGCCCGAACCGATGGCGTTGGTGGTGAGCAATTTGTCGGACAATCCTGGAGGGAATTTTGAAGACGAACCGGTGGCAACGATAATGTGGTTGGCAGTGTATTCTTCGCCATTAACTATTATTACTTTCTCACCTGTGAATTGTGCCTTGCCCTTCACGAGGGTGATGCCAGGCGACGACAGAAGCATTTCCACCGATGAGCGCAGGCTTTCCACCACGCCTTCTTTGCGCTCAAGGGCCTTGCTGAAGTCGGCAGGGCAACCTTCGAGAGCCAATTCGGCATCGTGTGCAAGGCTTTTGGTGGGGATGCAACCGCAGTTGAGGCAAGTACCGCCGGCTTCGGCAGCTTCTACCACAATCACTTGAAGTCCGCATTGCACAGCATATTGAGCTGTGCGATATCCGCCAGGACCACTTCCTATTATTATAAGGTCGGTTTGTGTCATTATTCTGCTTTTGCTTCGTTAAGAATCATGCGATAGGTGGTGATAGGGTGCATTGCTGCAAGCACGTCGTCGACGCGTGTGATAGGAGCGTTGTGAGGTGCAGTCTTCACCAATTCTGGGTTGGTCTTAGCCTCTTCGGCAATCTTACGCATCACTTCGATAAATCCGTCGATAGTCTGCTTGCTCTCGTTTTCGGTAGGCTCAATCATGAGTGATTGATGGAAAAGGAGAGGGAAATAGATTGTTGGTGCGTGATAGCCGTAGTCGAGCAAGCGTTTTGCCACATCCATAGTGGTTACGCCTGTAGACTTATCCTTCAAGCCGTCGAATACAAACTCATGCTTGCAAACGCCAGGGATAGGCAATTCGTATACGTCTTTGAGAGATTCCTTGATATAGTTGGCGTTGAGAGTAGCCAATGGGCCCACCATCTTCACGTTTTCCTTACCTAATGTGAGGATATAGGTGTAGGCGCGCAAGATTACGGCAAAGTTGCCAAGGAATGCTCCGATGTGATTGCGAGTAACGTCGTATTCGCCGTCTTGTAGGTCGTTGACCAAAGCAAACGAGCCGTCGTCGCGCTTCTTCACAGTAGGCTTTGGCAAGAACGGTACAAGGTCGGCACGTACGCCCACAGGACCGCTACCAGGACCACCGCCACCGTGAGGAGTAGAGAAAGTCTTATGCAGATTGATGTGCATTACGTCGAAGCCCATATCGCCAGGGCGACTTGCGCCAAGCATAGGGTTGAGGTTAGCTCCATCGTAATACATCAGACCACCGCACTCATGCACGAGCTTAGCGATTTCAGGGATTTCTTTTTCGAATAGACCGAGAGTGTTAGGGTTGGTCATCATCATTGCAGCGATGTCGTCGCCGAGCAGTGGTTTGAGGTCTTCCACGTCTACCAGTCCGTTGGCAGTGCTCTTCACTTCCACGATTTCAAGACCGCATACGGCAGCCGAAGCAGGGTTGGTGCCGTGAGCCGAGTCAGGCACAATCACCTTGATGCGCTTGTTGTCGCCACGGCTTTGGTGATAAGAGCGTATAGCCATCAAGCCAGTGAGCTCGCCATGAGCGCCAGCGCAAGGGTTGATGGTGAATTCGCTCAAGCCAGTGAGTTCGCAGAGCGAGCGTTGCAAGTTGTAGTACACCTCAAGAGCGCCTTGGCAAGTGCTGTCGGGCTGCAATGGGTGCATATTTTGGAATTGAGGTATCATAGCCACTTCCTCGTTGATAACGGGGTTGTACTTCATTGTGCAAGAGCCCAAAGGATAGAAGCCATTGTTCACGCCGAAGTTGTTGGCAGATAGGTTGGTATAGTGACGCACCACAGTGAGTTCGTCGCATTCTGGCAGTTCGGCATCATTGGCTCTGCGCAATTCGGCAGGCACCTCGTGATGACCGAAGCGGTTGCGAGGCAGAGAATAGCCACAAGTGCCAGGATGGCTCAATTCGAATATCAGGTTTCCGTATAGTTTATTGTTCATGGCTTATATCTCCTTAGTAAGTTCAACAACACGGTCAATTTCTTCTTTGGTGCGCTTCTCAGTCACGGCAAACATGATAGTGCGCTCGTCGATCTTCACGCCACCGAGAATGCCATTGTCGGCGAGGTGCTTCTGCAAAGCATCCACGTCGCCAGCATAAGTCAAGCAGAATTCGTTGAAGAATTGGCGATTGAATGTAGCAGCGAATTTGCCAGTGGCAATGAGTTGCTCCCTCATGTAGTGAGCAGCGTCGTAAGACATCTGAGCGGCTTCTTTCACACCTTCTTTACCCATAAGGCTCATATAGATGGTCACCCAAAGGGCCATGAGGCTTTGGTTAGAACAGATGTTTGATGTAGCCTTTTCGCGGCGGATGTGTTGCTCGCGTGCTTGCAGAGTGAGCACGAAGCATCTGCGGCCTTCGGTGTCTTGTGTGCGGCCAACGATTCTGCCAGGAATCTTGCGGATGAGCTTTTCGGTGCAGCACATATATCCGGCGTAAGGACCGCCAAACGACATAGGAATGCCAAGTGATTGCACGTCGCCAACAGCAATGTCGGCACCCCATTCGCCAGGTGTGCGCAATAAAGCCAAGTCGGCAGCCACGCTATTGATTACAAACATTGCCTTCTTGGCATGGCAAGCATCGGCAACGCCAGTGAAGTCTTCGATATTACCGAAGCGGTTGGGTTGTTGCATCACCACGCCAGCCACCCCACCGGCTTCGAGGCGGCGGTTCATGTCGGCGAGGTCGGTAACACCGTCTACGGCGTCGATTACCTCAATCTCCACGCCATGGAAGTGAGCGTAGGTGAGCACCACATTGAGGGTGCGAGGGTCAACGGTAGATGATACGAGCACCTTGTTGGCCTTCTTTGTAGAAGCCTTAGCCATAAGCACAGCCTCGGCAGTGGCAGTAGCGCCATCATACATCGAGGCATTAGAGATGGCCATACCGGTGAGCTCTGCCATCATTGATTGGAATTCAAAGATGTAGTGCAGAGTGCCTTGTGAGATTTCGGCTTGGTAAGGAGTGTAAGAAGTGAGAAACTCCGAACGCTCCACGATGCTTGGTATAGCAGAAGGAGTGTAGTGGTCGTAAACGCCAGCGCCGGCAAAGCAAGTGAGAGGCTTGCAGTCGGCAGCGAAGCGTGCAAACAATTCGCGCACCTCAAGTTCGCTTTTTGCCTCAGGCAGGTTGTATTCCTTGCGGAAACGGATGCACTCAGGCACGTCGCTATAGAGGTCGTCGAGCGTGTTTACGCCAATTCGGGCCAACATCTCTTGGATGTCGGCCTCGGTTTGTGGGAAAAATTTGTAAGCCATAGTATTGGTTTTACAAAATCTATTATTCTTTGTTGCACAATTCTTCGTAAGCCTTAGCGTCCATGAGGGCGTCTAGCTCAGTGGCATCGGCAATCTTCACTTTCATAATCCAGTTGGCAAAAGCGTCCTTGTTGAGCAAACCAGGTTCGTCTTCGAGCGCTTCGTTTACTTCAACCACAGTGCCAGAGATAGGAGCGTTGAGGTCGCTTGCAGCCTTCACGCTTTCTACTGCGCCAAATTCTTCGCCAGCTTCAAATTCGTCGTCAACTTCAGGCATATCTACATATACCACAGTGCCGAGAGCGTGTTGTGCATAATCAGAGATGCCGATATAAGCATATTCACCTTCAACTCTTACATATTCGTGTGTCTCTGAGTAGAAGAGACCTTCTTCAAATTTTGCCATAATTATTTGTTTTTATGTGGTTTATAATTGTTTAGTTGTATTGTCTTTTTTGTTTTATTTTTTGTAGTGCTTGTCGTAGAATTTTTTCTTTACGATAACGCCAGAGAATGTCTTTTTGCGGATTTGCACTTCCACGGTGTCGCCGAGCTTGAGGCTTGCGTCAACCAATGCCACAGCGCAGCTCTTGTCTACAGAAATCAAGTGGTAGCCAGTGGTGACTTCGCCCACAGGATTGCCGTCCTTAAGCACTGTGTAGCCGTGGCGAGGCACTGCGTTGCCTTGCAACTCAATGCCGCGGAGGCGTTGCTTCACGCCGTTTTGCTTTTGGTCGATGAGTGCATCGCGACCGATAAATTCTT
This sequence comes from uncultured Prevotellaceae bacterium, assembly GCA_905210415.1. GTDB lineage: Bacteria > Bacteroidota > Bacteroidia > Bacteroidales > Muribaculaceae > SFTJ01. The sequence goes on along the minus strand of CAJLWM010000070.1, from coordinate 3,759 downwards.
CCTTGTCGAGCTTGCAGAACATGCCGAAGCCAGCCATTATTGGCGAGATTTGGTCGCTCAATTCGTCGCCATAGAGAGGCAGACCCACCTCGAAGCGAAGGGTGTCGCGGCAACCCAATCCGCATGGTTTGCAGCGGCCGCTTGCCATAAGTTTATCCCACATCTCGCAGATGAGAGTGTGAGAAGCATATATTTCAAAACCGTCTTCACCGGTATAGCCAGTGCGTGACACGATTATCGTTTCGCCATTTACGTCGAGAGTCTTGGTGGTGTAGAACACCAATTCCTTGCATGCCAGACCGAGCACTTCTTCCACTACACTCTCTGCTTCAGGGCCCTGTACGGCCAATTGTGCGTAGTAATCGCTTTGGTTGTCAACAGTCACGTTGAAGCCTTCTGCTTGAGCGTTGATCCAAGCCACATCCTTGTCGATGTTTGATGCGTTGATAACTGTGAAGAAATCGTTTTCGCCCATCTTATACACCAAAAGGTCGTCAACCACGCCACCGTCGGGGTAGCACATCATGCCGTAGAAGATCTTTCCTACAGGAGCACCAACGATATCGTTGGTGAAGATATGATTGACAAATCGTTCGGCATCTGCGCCAGTCACTCTCACTTCTCCCATGTGCGAAACGTCGAAAACGCCACAGTGTTGGCGCACAGCATTGTGCTCATCGATTATCGATGAATACTGTATCGGCATGTCGAATCCGCCGAATGGGGAAATCAAGGCTCCAAGAGCCACATGTTTGTCATAAAGACACGTACGTTTGTTCATGTTGTTGGTTTTTATGGTCAATATTTTGTTTTTTAATTGTTATTCTTAATGGTCAATAGATCCTTTGATGAAATCGGGGTCTAAATAAGTCTTTTCGATTTGCTTAATTTTCTCCACATCCTCCTCGTTGAGAGTGATTTGGTCGCTGCATACATAATCGATTAGGCGAGCCTTGATTTCTTCCAAAGGCATATCGGTGTGCTCCTTGAGCAGGGTGATGCGTTGGCGCACGCTCTCCACGCCGTGCTTCTGCAGTTTCTCGCGGCTTGGAGTGATGGCAGAAATCATATTCTTCATCACAGTGTCGTAGAGCAGAGTGCCGTGGGCAATGATTTTGCCATCGGTGTGATAGATGGCATTGCCGCTCACTTTAGCGCCCTCTATGAGCAAATCGTTGTTGCTGGTAGCTACGGCTGAGATGCCGAGTATCGATTGCAACGCTTCTGCCACAAGTGCCAGATATTTTGAGAATGTCTTTTCCACATTGTCGTTGCGGGTGATGTAAGATAGCATCACGTTGTTGCGGTCGGCATACACGCATCCGCCGCCGCTCTTGCGCCGGAACATTTTTATGCCATGCTCGCGGCAGAAAGGCACGTTTACTTCCGCTTCCATCAATTGGTTGCGGCCAAAAATCACAGTTGGGCTTACTTGCCACAGAAAGAAAGCCTCGCCGTCCATCTCACGGGCGGCGAATTCTTCCATGGAAAGGTAGAAAATGAGCCTGCGCTCATCGTTGTCAGGTAGTATTAAATGCTTCATTCAGGTTTGCGAAAATCCATCTCCCAAAGTTACGCAGACTTCCGCAAACCGCAAACTATTGCAATATGTTATTCAACACAATTCCCGGCAAAGCCCCTTATGTTGCTGAATTCTTTCCAGCCTTCCGCCTGTTTGTAGGCGGTGGCTGATCCTTCCGGAACAAACAACTCGCAGTTAGTTTTATTGACATCTTCAAACACTTCGGAATCACACACTGGCGGAATTTCAGCCAATGATGCGATCTTCGTCAAGCTGCTGCAACTCCATAACGCAGCATACCCAATTATCGTCAGGCTGTTAGGCAATATCAGTTCAGTTAAGCCGCTGCAATCATAAGATCTGTTATTAGGTGATTATCAATACTATATGCTCTAAACGGTAGAAAAGTGACTGTGTGGATTCTGTTTAGATACGAAAAGGTAATAATTTAACGTATTTAACTTTCGATTACACCGATATTACCCAAAAGTGTATGATTTTTGGCGATTAGTAGAATGAGCAATTCTTCTTGTATAGACAGGCATAATGGAGCTTACTTTGTTCCACACTCTTGAATGGTGGCAACAGGCATTTCGCAACAATGCCAAATACGTTATCCACGATTCTAAGACGATTGGTTGCAAGACAAAGTAATGCGATATGCGCTTGCGTATCTTGTCTGCTTGCAGATTATGGTAAACAATGTTTACATTGCCCATTGTCTGCAACTCATTGACTGTGGCATTAAAAGGAACAACTTATATTATTGGACGATGAAGGACATCCGTCCCTCTTTGCCACGATAATGATAGCCACGCTTTCAACCTGTGCGCAATTGGAACGTGATAATATCTCATTCCGATTGCAGTCAGGACGGAAGCGGTATATAGAGAAAGATGGAAAACTCGGACGCAAGGTAGGCTCTGTAAAAACGGCAGAACAGATGAAAGCCGAATATAGGGAAGTTATTAGTTTGCTCCGCAAGGGGTATTCCATTCGGGATGTGGCGAAGTTAAGTGGAATGGGCGTGAGTACGGTGCAACGAGTTAAGCGATTGATAAAAGTACAATCACAGTAATAAAACTATTTATTTTACGTTCTTTTCAAAAAAAATGGTTGTGCAATAGTGGCTTAAAGGCTAAAAGCACTACCTTTGAATGCTGTTAAATATGGTAATGTTCAAAGTCACAATTTGTGATTTTGGAAAAATGAATATAAATATGACAGATAAAATAGAAAAAAAGGAAGCAACCTTTGCCGTGCCGTACAATGACGAGGACAACAACGACTATGTGGACGGCGAGGTGGTGCTGCATATCGAGTATGTTCCTTTCGGAGAGGTGTTCATAGAGGAACGCAACAACATCTGGAATACACCTTATCTTTTCAATGCGAAGGAATTATAGTTATAGAAAAAAAAAGCAAGAAAATAACAAAAGTCAGAATAAAAATGAATAATGTATGGTACATTTATTGTGGGGGTGTGTACTTCTTATTAGTTGTACATTTATTCTCTTTCTCCTAAAAAAAAGTAGAAATAGAAAAGTATTTTGGTATTTTTGTCATGTATGGATTTTGTGTGGTATTACATTGGGGATATTGAACATTGTGTTTCAGAAATATGATGCCTATACTTCTATATATTTAGGTATTATCTGCTCTTGCTACACCTATTATGATAACAAACAGAATCCAGTTTCAAAGAGGACTAATGCCTATATATCATCACTTCAAGGATACGTAGCAGGTATCGGTTTTCTCTTATATGGTTTATTAAGTTTGTAGAACATAATGTTATGCCTATTCCAAATGGCATATTGTGTAAAATTGGGGCTGATTTCACTTTAGGGAGTCAGCCCTTTTTGTTTTTGACAGTATTAAAAAATCAACACAAAGTTTATGCAAAAAACAAATAAAGACTTGGGCGGAAAAGCATATTTTACTTGAACATGGGTGTAGCCCAATAATCCCTGCCTGGTGAGACAATAGAAAAACATTGATAGACATATTATTGTGCGTTTTCTGATTAATACTACAATTCTATGCAATAAATTCAATATCCAGTCGTTCTTTAGTTATAACATAAAAGCAAAACAATATGAACGATATTTATTTTTGGGGAATATTAGCGTCTATAACAGGAATTGCAATAATGATTTCTGTTATTAAGCACAAAAAGTCGGAGGGTGTGTCATAAGTCTATGGCGCACCCTTTTCGTTTTTTTCTCCTTTTTCCA
>CAJLWM010000069.1 GCA_905210415.1 uncultured Prevotellaceae bacterium | reverse complement strand
TCTTAGCCATTCTCCCTAAGTGCGTTTGAGGCCATTAACTGAATATCCCTAATTAGCATTAAGCAAAATGCACAAAAGGAAGGTCTTTTGCGAATGTTTAATAATCCTGAATATAAAAACCACAATATGTGGATTGCATTAAAACTACTGAAAGAGCTTCCAATTTTAAATTGGAATGAGTTTCTATTTGCTTTACATTGTATTGAAGAAGATTTGTCGCTCGAAGATGCAATAAATAAAATAAGACAGAATAAAAAGGAAATTGACGAGATTGAATTTGTAAATGAAAAAGGCGACAAATTACCTAATACATGTTATTCATATCTTAGAAGTTTTCTTGAAGAATCAGGGCTAATCCAAAAGGTCAGCACCAACGAATCAAAACTAACAAATCCATCGGATAAAATTTTCACACAAATTATTTTGTAAAATGGGCGTTTACGATAAAGACATTAAAAGAGATATAGATGCAATAAATGAATTGCTTAAAGGAGTAAGACCATCAAAAAAAGTATTTTTGGGCAATTATCCTTATCAGCAGATTTATTATGGTGCGCCTGGAACGGGCAAGTCGTTTGATGTAAATAACATCACCAAAGGATATTCCACAATCCGCACCACGTTTCACCCGGACAGCGACTATTCAACATTTGTAGGGGCTTACAAGCCGACAATGCAAACGGTAGCTTTAAGGGATTTGTCGGGGCATATTGTTGAAGGTGTGCAAGAAGAACGTATCGTTTATACTTACGTGAAGCAAGCATTTCTGAAAGCATATCTTGGCGCATGGCAGAAATACGCAAAGGTCGGTGAAACGACAGAGCCACAATTCTTGGTAATTGAGGAAATCAACCGGGGTAACTGCGCTCAGATATTCGGTGACCTATTTCAGCTTCTCGACAGAGGCGACAATGGCTTCTCTACATATCCAATAGAAGCAGACTCTGACTTGAAAAACGAAATAAAAGCAGCGTTTGCCGATGGTGGAGAGTATGCACTTGAAAATGAGTTGGCAGTGGATAGTGAGGTGGACGAATACACAAGCAATTATGGTGAAACTTTGTCCGCTGACATTAAAAATGGTCGTGTGTTGCTGCTTCCCAACAATCTTTATATATGGGCAACTATGAATACCAGCGACCAGAGCCTGTTCCCTATCGATTCCGCTTTTAAGCGCCGTTGGGATTGGAGATATGTGAAAATCGCAGATGCCGGCAAGGGTTGGAAGATAAAGTGTGGCAATGAATGCTGCGACTGGTGGAAGTTTGTAGAGGAGATAAACAAACGCATCGCTAAGGAAACAAATAGCGATGACAAGAAACTTGGGTACTTCTTCTGCAAGCCGGCAAAAGATAGCGATGTAATTGCTGAAGATAAGTTTGTGGGCAAAGTCCTGTTCTACTTGTGGAACGATGTATTTAAGGACGGAGATATTTCTCTTTTCAAAGTAAGCGAAGATGAAAATGCCGAAATCTGCTTTGATGCTTTCTACGACAACGATAATAATGTGAATGTCAAAGCAATCAGAAATTTCTTGGTCGGTGTGGTTGGCGAGGAAAATATTAAGCCCAATGAAGATGCTCCTATAGTAGTAGACGAAGATGAGAATGGAAATATGATAGACTACACTAAGTATTCGTTTGACGGCGAATCACGACTATCCAAGAAAAACCTTGGATATAATATTGTGATGAAGTATATCAACGAACATTCCGACAAGACATTTGCAGAGCTGCAAAGCGACTTGGCATTTGATGATACTGTTGAAAACAAATACAGATACAAGGGCGTTTTAGCTCGTTCTGAAAATATTACAGGTAGCTTTACGTCTTGTTTCGGCTCAGAATTAACCTCATCTGATGGCGTTAAGTACAAAGTTTTGACGTGGTGGAACAAGTACAACATAGATTTCATTATCAAATTTGCACAAGCCCAAGGTTGGACGGTGAGCATTGTAACAGAATAAGCGTATGCGCATACTGATAGAAGAATACCAATATAACTATGAGGACGTCAGTGATGTTCTTAAAGGTCTTGGTGTGCTTCAAGACGTGGAAGGCAAAGTGAGTCTCAGTTATGTGGGCTACTACTTCAACGATGACCCAAACGTGAACGACTGCGTGTTTATTTTGCCCAAGGTGTTGCTTGAAGGAGAAGTCGGGAAAGAAAAGGTATTTGGGCATATCGAGCCCAAGGACTTGATAAATGCCGATGATTGCAAGGAGCTGACCAACGAGGAGCATACATTTATCTACAATCTCAGCGTGTGGATATATCGTGCTATAACCGTGTTCCGTGACCATGAGTTTGACCGAATGGACGGAAAGAAGCAACCAAGTATCGTGCTTTATAAAAAAGCACCGATGATGGGTCACACAAAGCGGCGCAAGGCAAACACTTTTCTTGATGTGTTGTTGGCGTTACAAGAATGGAACAAGAAGAATGAGAGTTTTGTGATGTTCATCGTCAAAAATCTTCATTCGGGCTACAACAAAATCAACTGGTCACGAACTATTTCACGAAGTCAAGCAGTGGTGCAAGAAATTAGTGGAGGCTCTCGCCGGCAAGATGTTGGCTACCTTAACCCCATAAATAAAAAGCGGCAAATTAATTTCGATGAAGAATTGCTCGTGATTTATTTTAGCATCTTGCAACATATACACGATAAGTATGGTTTCCCTGTAAGCATCAATGTGAATTTTCCATTGGTCAGAGGTGATAAGTTCGCTCGATATATCGATGGTTTTGGCAAACGCAGACTGAAGCAAATCAAGTACAAATACTACTCCGACAAAGCATTGGAGTTATGGGAATTGTGCTATGCGTTCTTCGACCGTCCTGATAGTGTGATGCTCAATGTTGACCAACGAGAATACTTGTTGGTAAAGAGTTTCCACATCGTGTTTGAAGCGATTATCGATGAGCTGATAGCTGGTGACCAAAAGCTGCCAAAGGACTTGAAAGACCAACCAGACGGCAAGCGTGTTGACCACCTGTATCAGTACCAAGAGCTGACAAATAATGATAAGGACGACGATATTTACTATATCGGTGACTCAAAGTATTATAAGCGAGGAAATTCTCTCGGAAAAGAATCCGTTTACAAACAGTTTACTTACGCTCGTAACGTAATACAATGGAATATTGACTTGTTCAACGACGGCAACGAAAGCGACAGGGTTGGTCACATAAAACTAAGAGATGATGCAACCGAGGGTTACAATATAATACCGAACTTCTTTATATCAGCTAATCAGAATAGTCTAAAACCGATTGACGACATCAAATTGATTGATAGCGACAAGGAAGAAGGACACCGCAGACAACAATATTACCTGAGTCGCCAGTTTGAAAATAGGCTATTTGATCGTGACACTTTCCTCTTGGCACATTACGACGTGAACTTTCTATTTGTGGTGGCGCTCTACGGTCGCAACCATGTAGCAAGCAAAGTGCAGTGGCGCGCCAAGGTGCGCAGAATGTTCCGCAAGGAAATTCAACAGATGCTCAAAGAAAACTTTGAGTTCTATGCAATGACTGGCAAGAGTGATGTGAATCCAGAAGCATACATAAAGGAAAATTTCCAGCAACTTTTAGGGAAAGTTTATCACCCATTTGAGAATCGGGAAAATAGCGACCAGCAATATTTCTCACTTGCCTTGCGTAAGCCTGAGAAAGAAGTAAATGCATCTGTTCGCGAAAAGGTGGCGAATGAGAACGAAGCCGTAATGTTCGCCCTGAAGCAAGCATTTTATGTGGCTCGGTGCCCGCTTGGCGTAGATCCGAGAACGCTGCCAGAAGATGTGATGCCAAAGGTTGAACCACGTCCTCACGTTGTGATTCCAACACAATTCCTTACGATGCACTATTTGGAGAATTATCCAACGACGACATTCCTTGTAGGCATCGTGAATGGTATTGATCACTTGAATTGGATATTCAGCAGAATTGGAGGCAAGCGTGACGATGCTTATAATGTGCGCCTTGGAAAAGATGCGCATGGCGGAGTGGTGAAAAGCCGCGACTATGTGAAGCACGCCAAATTCGTAATCCTTTATCAAGCTGGCGAAGATAAGGTTTACAAAGCTTTCCGAGTAAAGAACACTGGAGAATTAACTCGTGAGCAGATGATAAAGCAAGGGTATTTGAATCCGCATCACGACAAATACTTCTGCTATTTCTTTGATGAAGAAATAACACTTGGCGATTTCGACATCAAAGGTGTAATCGAAGCCGACAAGAAATTATACTATGCCGATGTAACAAACAAAGAAGCGTACCCTAATGGCCAGCCCATATACATTACAGGCGAAGACTTGATAAAATACAGACGATAAATATAAACTTAAGATATAATAGATTTGAAGTGATAAGTTTTTAATCCGAACTTATTGAAAAAATCAATATTGAGATAAAAAATCTATCGAGATACGACGTTGGAATGTCGGTTGATATTGTGCTTTCAATAACCAATATGCGGCAAATATACTATCTACATTGAATTCATCTGAAAGCTTATCGGCAGTCATAGGTTCACCCTTGCGTTTTCTGTCAAAAACGGCTTTACGTAAGTGGTCACCATTGAAAAGGTATTGATTAGCAAACTTGTTCGCTTCTTTCTCTGTTTTAGATAACTTGGCTTTACTTTCATTTAGTTGACCTTCCAAAATGTCTTCATTGCGATGAAGAAGCACATGTCCTAACTCGTGGAATAACGTAAACCAACATGTCGCTAAATCACGATTACGGTCAGAAACTTGTATTAAAGGTTTTCCTTCAAACCAACGAACACAACCATATACTGTTTTTGGAAGAAAAGGCACGAAAACTAATGCCACCCCAAAAGCTTCCAAAACGGATGGAAGAGAGTGGAAATATTCAGAACTTTCAATTTGGTGTTTCCAAACACCTGAAGCAATCCAATTCTTCAATGCGGATTCGTTATATTCAGGTAGGTTCATACGTTTGAAATCCAATTCACCTCTTCGCAACCAAGCATATAGATTGACTGGGTCTACTTCAACATTGTTCTGACGGCGGAATAAAGCTGCATAATTATTCGAAGTGGTGAAAATTTCATTTTCAGAATCCACATCGAAAAAATCGAGTATATCATCAAGCCTATCTCTTCCTTGGGTAAATTCATTACGAAGTAAAGGAAGAATGTTTTTTAATTTAGTAAACGCTTTCTTAGATACTTTAAACGATATAGCCGCTTTCTTCTTTTCGCGTGCATAGTCCTCCTGATAATTACGAATGAATGTGGCAAATTCATTATCCAGGCCGAGAATCTTACAAAGTTTAGCAATTTCTCTTTCTGAAAACTTAACTTTTGCTCTCAACTTGTCTATGGGCATAAAGTCAACGACATTTTTGCCTTTGACAGCAAAAACAGATTCAACCTCTTGCCCAACTGTGTTGAGTAATTCCAGAGGATTAATAACATTAACTTTCTGTTCCATAATAATTTTAAACTGCTTTATAGTCGTGATTATTAATATCTATGACATATATAGTACTAACTGCGTTGAAATTTCCATTCCAATCTTTAACTAATAGAAACTCACCTGTCTCTGTGGTAATATGATGAAAAAATTTCCTCCAGCTTCCTGTGACACGGGTCTTTAATATTAGAGGGTCATCTTTTTTCTCACCACGTTTCAGTTCTATGCAGTTGCTTGTACTTCCATATATTTTATTGTACGCGCCAGCATCTGCAAAGGAGAGAAGACGTTTGTGAAGTTTTACACTTTCATCCTCAATTCCACCAAACATTTTGCCAAACGCACGTCGCTTAGTTCTGTTAGTTGGGTCGTCAACAAATGCTTGATAGCATTTGCATGCTTTTGTCGATTTAAATTCTATTTTCATATCAGAAAGTAATCGCTACAATTTTGGCGTGCAAAATTAATAGATTTTTCCTATGTAGCAAAATCATATTGCAAATTTAACGTATTTTTCTGAATAAGACAACACGAAGATAACATTGCCCTATAAAACTCCAGTAACACTGATTGAGAAGCTTTCTCTGAAAGGAAACTTTTCTAAAGCTGCAAGAAAGCAAATCAGACAACTGGAGCTTTTTGAGGATGGAGAAGATTTCGGAAAATACCGATACGAGTTGATATCGACACCAGCCTATCTGGGGCGGACATAAGACAAGCACATCCTATATTTGGCCAGATCACTAAAAACACGACAATCATTCTTGTCTATATGGGATAAAGGTACAAAAAATCGGCACATATCCAAGCCTTTTACTTGGTCTGTGCCGATTAAATCAGGTCGGTGTCCTACAAAGGGACTTTCTCAGTGCCCTCCGTGGCGGCAACGGGCTTTGAGGAGTCAGTCTCTGAATATTAGCAAGGTTTGCCTGTAATCTCAGAAACCACGTTTTTTATTTCTTGAGCGATGGCATTGGCCTGCTCCATTGTTTTCGCCTCAGAGTAGATTCGGATGATAGGCTCCGTGTTGCTCTTGCGCAAGTGTACCCAATATTCAGGAAAGTCGATTTTCACACCGTCGATAGTGGTGAGTTTTTCGTTAGCGTAGTGCTTTTCCACAGCAGCGAGAATAGCGTCAACATCCATATCTGGAGTGAGTTGGAGCTTGGTCTTAGCGATTTCGTATTGTGGATAAGTCTTTTTGAGTTCGCTCACCTTCATACCGCTCTTTGCGAGCAATGTGAGGAACAATGCCACGCCCACGAGAGCGTCGCGGCCATAGTGTAGCTCTGGATAGATCACTCCGCCATTGCCTTCGCCACCAATCACTGCGCCGATTTCACGCATCAGGGTGGTAGCGTTCACTTCGCCCACTGCCGATGCCTCGTAGCGGCAACCGTGCTTAGCAGCCACATCACGCAATGCGCGAGAAGATGAGAGGTTGCTCACTGCTGGGCCAGGGGTTTGTGAGAGAATGTAGTCGGCTACGGAAACGAGGGTGTATTCTTCAACGAAAAATTCGCCATTTTCCATAATGATAGCCAAGCGGTCAACGTCGGGGTCAACCACGAAGCCCACATCAGCCTTGCCTTCCTTCATAAACGAGCTAATAGCGGTGAGGTTGGCTGGGATTGGTTCTGGAGTGTGACCGAAGTTGCCGGTTGGCTCGCAGAACAATTTTTCCACCTTCTTCACGCCGAGTGCTTCGAGCAATTTTGGAATTGCCACGCCACCGATTGAGTTCACTGCGTCAACAGCCACGGTGAAGTTGGCTTTCTTGATTGCTTCCACATCCACGAGTTTGAGGTCGAGTACAGCTTGAATGTGACGGTCGAGATAATCGGCCTTCGATTCTTTGCCAAGTGCGTCAACTTCAGCATAGTCGAAGTCTTCTGCTTCAGCGATGCGAAGCACTTCCTTGCCTTCTGCGTCGGTAAGGAATTCGCCCTTTTCGTTAAGAAGTTTCAAAGCGTTCCATTGCTTTGGATTGTGAGAGGCTGTGATGATGATCCCACCGCAAGCATTTTCCCACACCCCTGCCAATTCGGTAGTAGGGGTGGTAGCCAGACCGATGTTCACAACATCGAAGCCCATGCCTTCGAGTGTGCCAACCACTACGTTGAGCACCATTTCGCCAGAGAGGCGAGCGTCGCGTCCAACCACGATTTTATTTGACGAGAGTGCGGTGGTGCGACGAATGAAAGTTGCATAAGCACTGGTAAACTTCACAATATCAAGTGGAGAGAGGCCATCGCCTGCACGTCCGCCGATAGTGCCACGAATACCAGAAATTGATTTAATGAGTGACATAAAGATGTATTAAAAGTTAAGTTAAGTAGTGTATATATAAATAATAGTTGTATCGAGCGGATTTCATTTACGAGGGCATTTTCCCGATATGCCCCCGCATCACCTGTTTCATCAGCGCTTACTTACACCTTGCTGGGGAAGTAGCGCAAGTGGTAGAGGAATGGCGTAACGTAGCTAATCTCATCAGATTTGCCGTACTGCGACTTCACAATCAAGTTCACCTCGCAGTCCACGCCAAGATACTTGAGCGGCATCTGAATGCCTGTGCCCCACTCTATCGACGACTGACGGGTGTAGTCATCGAACTGGAACGAAGTGGTAGCCATGCTCATATCGTCGGCATTGCCACCCGATGGAGTCCAGGTTCTGTTCTCAGTGTACCATGTGTTGAGATTGTAGCGAGTGTAGCGGAAATAGATGGTTTGCGATTTGCGCGCCTTGTTGTTCTTACGGTCGCCAGCCTTGAGCACCTGCATATACACATTGCCTTCGGCATCGAGTTTGTAGAATGGAGCGTCGGAACCCACCTCAAACACCGAGTCGGCTGGCACTTCTGCCAAGCGGAAATTGCAGAGGAAGGCATTACAAGCCTGACGCTCATCTTTGAGCAATTCGGCATAGCTACGATTTTTCTCGCATGATACAAAGCTCATGGTCACAGCCATGATACCGAGTATAAAAAGTATCTTTTTTGTATTCATATCTCTTGTAAAAAATGTTTTGTCAAATATTTTGCTGTCGGCAGTCGTCAAGCACCTTGTGGAATGCTTCCACAGCTTCGTCCATCGTGCCATGGAAGTCGCCACCAGCGGCATTCTTGTGTCCGCCACCGCCGAAATAGCGGGCGCAAATGTCGCTCACCGAGAAATCGCCCTCGGAGCGGCACGACACCTTAATTTGGTCGGCATCTTCACGCAAAAACATCACCCATCGCACTTCGGGCGCGCACAGCGGTTTGTTCACCAGTCCCTCGGTGTCGCCTTTGCGATAGTTGAATCGCTCCAGTTCTTCCTTGGTGAGCGTGATGAGCGCAGCGCCATCTTCGGGGAACACCTGCATTTTCTCGCTCAAGGCATAGCCCTGAAGGCGCAGGCTGGCGGTGCTGAAGGTGTTCATCGCCATTCTGTAGAGCCACTGCTTGTTGATGTTGTACGACACCAGATGAGCCACAATCTCGTAGATTTCGGGATAGTCGCTGCTGTAAGTGAAATTGCCCGTGTCGGTCATCATGCCCACAAACAGGCATTGCGCCACCTCGGTATCGACGTATCGCAAAAGCGCCATTTGCTGGAGGGTGCGATACACCACCTCGCAAGTAGACGACAATCGGGGGAACGAAATCTTCACATCAAACACGTCATCGGGGTCGAGGTGATGGTCAATCAATACGCGTGGTGCATTGCTCATCTCTATCACTTCGCCCAATTTATCGATGCGCCTGAGCGTGTTGAAGTCGAGGCAGAATATGAGGTCGGCATTGCGAACCAAAAAGCGGCCTCGCAACTGAGCCATGGTGTAGACCACCACATCACGAACGGCAGGGATAAACTGCAATGCGCGAGG
>CAJLWM010000068.1 GCA_905210415.1 uncultured Prevotellaceae bacterium | reverse complement strand
TCATGATCTTTTCCATGCCTTCCCCCGCCTTTTTGCTGAGTGTGGAGTGGCCTCGTGTAGATAGTATGGCATAATGCCTGGTTGTGGCTTTGGGGGCTTTTGAAGCTCTTTGCCACAGTGAGGTGGTGGTGCTTGAATTGGTGTCATCCATATCTTCATCCATCTCTTCTTCGCTTACGGAGATGTATAATCCTGGCATATCCTTTATGATGTCGTGTAGGTTGCGATAGTTGCGTTGATCAATCCTTTCTTGTGATTTGTAAGAGTTGCCGTAAAACCTTTCGGTGGTTTTTACGTCGTTTTTGTGAGTACGGGCTTTCACGGTGATTTCTGGAAGTTGTTGGTTATGGAAATTTCTGGAAGTGTAAGTCACTTCTGATTTCGCGTAACGGTTCTTTGAGAGCGTGTAGTGCTTCGACACTTCTGTGGCAGGGAAAGTGTCGTCGTCGATGTCTACAATCATTGCTTGTGGCACGTTTTTCCGGTCGGCAGGTTGCAAAAAGAATTGCGTGCCGTCGGTGAAGTCGTCAACAGCGATATGAAATCGTCCGTCACCGTCGATGTCGGAGTAGTAGGGCGAATTGGTTTCAGTATTGTATGCCACAATTGTGCCTTCGCCAAAAACTTTCTGTGACGGGCGCATCACAGTGCCGTTGAAGACAATCACATCTTCTGGAAGGTGACGATAGATGGCGGTGTTGTTGGCGATAGCCTCCTTGAGGTTAAAACGGATAAACGAGGCAGTGCCAATCCATGCCATCAATTCGGCTGTTTGTTGCCGTGGTGAGAGCTCGAAGTAGCGTTCTGGAAACGGTATGGGCGATTGAATGTCGGAAAGGTAGCACAGTTGGCTCTCGGCGTGTTGAGTCCAGCGTGTGGTGCTTGGCAGCAGGCGAGTTATCACGGTGGCTGATTTGTCGTCGATTGAGATGCTTAGTGGTTTTCCGGCAGATACCTGTTTGGGCAGCTTGATATCAAGGGGCGTGCGTTGTTGCCGTGCAGGGATTGTGGAGGCCTGCGCCAGCACGTTGTTGTCAGCATCTGTTAGGAAGAGGGTCAGCAGTTGTGGCTGGTGGTTTAGGCGAAATGAGCCAGATGTGCTGGCGGTTTGTAATCTTGATATTCCGTTGGTGCTGTCGTATGCGTATAGGCGCAAATGCTCGCAGTCGGTGATTTTGCCGATAATTCTGAAAGTCACGAGCGTGCCGTTCATCGATGCTTGTAGCAAAGGTTTGCTGTCGTCGATGGCAGGTAGGGGGAAGGTTGTAGACACGTTGCCGATATTCGTGGCAATGGAGTATTTCATGCCGTTTTCAGGCACAAAACTCAGCATAGCCAATCCTGATGGTGATGTAATGCCCGATGTGATGGTGTCGCCGTCGGCATTAAGAAGGTGTATAGGAGTGTCACCAATCGGATCGTTGAGGTTATTTGCGAGTCGTGTGGTGATGTGCTGCAGCGCTCCGCTCACCAGATGCCCTCCATGAGGGAGGATGGAGCATCGCACGTCGTCGCTCTCGGATATTATATTGCTGAAATCGGGGTATTCGCAATCTACAAGCACAGGCTGCTCGCAAAAACTCTTTGAGTTGAAATTGCGCATAAGATTGGTGTAGGCGCGCAGATAATATACTCCAGGCGACAGTAGTGGGTCAATGCCGATGCGCGTGCTGAAATATCCATCTTGTTTGCACGACACTTTGTGGCGCGCTATCAGAGAGTCGGATTGGCTGATGAGTTCGATGTATAGATATTTGCTATGAGCTGCCATATTGTGTGCGCTACGGCAGATTACTTTTCCTTGCACGTCGATGGAGTCGCCGGCTTCATACTTTTGCCCATTGGGGCAAATCACAATCTGTTCGCTGCGGAAATCTTGTGGCAGTTGCGCTTTTAGGTCGAAGAGGGCGACCAAGAAGCAAATAGTGGCAATAATGTGATTGAGTCGTATCATTATCCCTATGCGTGTTTTGAATTTATGGTTTATAAAATTGTTTATCCCAATTCGGTCGTTAGGGCTTGGTGGAATTTCGGAATTTTAGAAGTGCAGATTTTGGTAGCTTTTTAATGAGTAATAGCAAACTATTGCGAGTTAAAAACAATCAAAAGATGCCTTATAAAAGCCGAAAGGCTCCAAGCAGTAGAAAAATCTCACATTTACGGTCTAACGACCGATTTGGGATTATATGTTTGTATCAAGTTGTCAGCTCAAGCCTTCCACTTGTCCGTTAATCACGTCGATTCGGCGTGCTTGTGGATCCTTAGGCAATCCTGGCATACGCATGATGTCGCCCATAATCACCACTATCATCTCAGCGCCATTGTTGATTACCACCTCGCGCACGGTCATATCAAATCCCGATGTGACGTTGTATGCCTTGGGGTCGGCTGAAAATGAATATTGTGTCTTGGCGATGCACACAGGATAGTGTGCCATGCCGCGCTTTTCTATTTGCTTAATCAACTTTTCGGCTACCGATGAATACGACACCTTAGATGCGCCATAGATGCGCTGTGCCACCTTCTCAATCTTGGCCTTGATGTTGTCTTCGTCGTCATACACCAGACGCAATGGCTTTCCCTCGCCCGACTCGATGGTATCAACCACCATTCGTGCCAATTCGAGTCCGCCCTTACCGCCTTCCACAAACACGTTGTTTGCGGCAAAAGCAACGCCGATTTCCTTGCAGTGCTTCTCCACGAGGGCAATCTCGGCATCGGTGTCGGTAGCAAAACGGTTGAATGTCACCACCACCTTCTGTCCGAAGCTGCGCATATTAGCGATGTGCTTATCCATATTCTCAAATCCGCGGCTGATGCCCTCAAGATTTTCCTTCTTGATGTCGTTTTCTGGCACACCGCCGTGCAGTTTCAAGCCCTGTGCTGTAGCCACAATCACGGTCAACGCTGGCTGAAGTCCTGCCTTGCGGCACTTGATATCGAAGAATTTCTCCGCACCGAGGTCGGCGCCGAAACCAGCCTCTGTGACTGCGTAGTCGCCATAGGTCATAGCCATCTTAGTAGCAATCACCGAGTTGCAACCGTGTGCAATATTGGCAAACGGACCGCCGTGCACAAATGCAGGAGTGTTTTCGAGGGTTTGCACAAGGTTAGGATTTAGCGCATCTTTGAGCAACACAGTGATGGCGCCAGTCACGCCGAGGTCGTCTACAGTGAACGGCTCATCCTCAAGAGTATAACCGAGCAAAATCTTGCCAATACGGCGGCGCAAATCTTGGAAATCGGTGGCGAGGCACATTATCGCCATAATCTCAGACGCCGGGGTGATGTCGAATCCGCTTTGCGAAGGCACACCGTCAACCCATTTGCCGAGTCCGGTCACCACATTGCGCAGCGAGCGGTCGTTCACGTCGAGCACACGCTTCCAAAGCACTTGCTTGAGAGCGAACCCCGTGTTGCGGTTCTGATAAATATAGTTGTCGAGCAGCGCCGTGATCATATTGTGAGCCGATGTGATGGCATGGAAGTCGCCAGTGAAGTGCAGATTGATGTTCTCCATAGGCAACACTTGGCTATATCCGCCACCTGCTGCGCCACCCTTCATGCCGAAGCAAGGACCCAACGATGGTTCGCGCAAGGCTGCCACAGCCTTCTTGCCGATTTGGCACAACGCTTGGGTCAGACCCACGCTCACGGTGGTCTTACCGTTACCGGCCTTAGTAGGAGTGATAGATGTCACCAAAATCAGGTGGCTCTTGCGACAACGCTCCTCATCGATAAGCTTCAATGGCACCTTTGCCATATAAGGGCCATAGTTATACACGTCGTCGGCTGGAATGCCCATTCGCTCAGCAATGACATTAATTCTCTCAAGGCGAGCCTCACGAGCAATCTGGATATCTGTCTTCATCGTCTGAAAATAAATTATTTAAGTATTTAAGTGAATATTTTCTCTCTTCAAAACAGGAAAATCAGAGCCAAATCTGCAGCACTACGATGCAACTACAGATTTAAGCCAAAAAAACGGCAAGAAAACAGCCTCACGCCAGATTCTCCACCGCAATGCAAAGATACTACAAAAAGCACTATTTGCAAAGCGCCTCGTTTACCCCAATTCGGTCGTTAAGGTTTACAATTACGGCCTAATGACCGATTGAGGTTTACCTCACCGGAATAGTGAAACAGAAGCGCGCACCGTGGCAGTAGCCAGAATCAATATAGAAATCCCCGCCAAGTTTCTCGGCAATTGTGTGGCATAGCGACAATCCCAAGCCCGTGCCCTGCTTAAACACATCGAGCTTCTTGAACATACGGAATATCTCTTCCTGCTTATCCTTTGGCACACCGATGCCCGTGTCGGTCACGGCAAATAGTATGCTGCCACCATCCTCGGTCAATCCACACGAGAGCGTGATGCTACCCTCGGTGGTGTTTTTCTCAGAGTTGGTGATCATATTCACAAGCACCTGATGTATTCTATTGGCATCAGTAGTCACCACGTAATCATCAGGCAGCGAGGATTCAAAACGCATCTCCACGCCTTCTGGCATTATGATTCGGGTATCATCGATTGCCCTGCGGCACACACTCGCCACATTGGTTTCCTCCGATACGAACGCAAGCGTTCCGCTCTCAATCTTGGCAAGGTCGAGAACATCGTTTATCAATTTCGACAGCAAGTCGGAGTTTTTCATCACCTGCGCATTGATGTCGTGCTTCTCTTGCTCATCAAGTTCGTCTTCCATCCGGGCAAGCACCTCCGAAAAGCCCACGATAGAATTGAGCGGCGTGCGCAATTCGTGACTGATGTTTTGGATGAAGACGGTCTTTTGGCGGTCAGACTCCTCAGCCCTCTCGCTTGCCACCACCAATTCATCCATATTTTGCTTCAACTTGGCATTAGTGGCCTTGAGGCTATTCACCAGCTTATTGTTGCGGAGGAACAGCACAACAGCAAATATAAGCAACAGCACAACACCCACTAAGCGCAGCGACATGTACAGCACCTGCACATTGTGCTCCCTCTCGGCAAACTCCTGACGCTGCTTGTTGTAGCGCAGCGAGTCGGTGAGCTGTTGAGTCATCATCTTCTGGTTATTGTAGGCCAAACGGTTGTTTTCGGCGTCGAGCAACGACATACGCTCAGCCTTTTCCACCTTTCTCAGTTGAAGATTCTTTTGTTGCAACTCCAGATTGGTGCGCGCAAGGTCGAGGCGTGAATTTTCATATTCAGCCTTTTGCTTGTCGAGTTCTTGAATATTGTTCTCTATCGTAGTGCTCATATGCAAGAACGGCGACATACTGAAATTTTTGCGCTTGCCATATACGTCGGCATAGAGCATGCGCCAAGCATCTCGCTCCTCGGCATAGTGCTTCTTGTGTGCCTCATAATAGATTTTCACATATATCCAAAAACCCTCTATCTTCCTATTTTTAAGAATTTTCTCCACCTCGGCATCCTTGCCATCGTGTATCATCTTCAGCGCCTCAAGGCTCTTAGCCAGCACCGGAGGGATATCGGGCGCAACCGACTTGTAGCCTTCGTACTGCTTATACACCTCGGCAAACTCCTTGTCGCGACCGAGCATACACAATATGAATGCCTTATAGCCCAAAAGGCCGCCTATGCGTCGATCATATTTAGTGCTTGCCAAGCCATCATCGCACGCCTTCAGCGCGCGTTCAAATTGGCCCACCACCAGATAGCAATCGGCTATTCGCTTATAATCCTGCCCAAACTCATGCTCGATTTTATATTTCTTATAGCCTTCTATGGCCTGCTCATACTCCGAAATGGCTCGCACCATCTGCATGCGCATGCGATGCACATTTCCCAACGACACGTGACCCAAAATCACACCTTGATGGTGACCATATTTCTTGGCATATTTCACCATTTCTCCTTGATACTCAAGCGCCTCGGCATACTTGCCATTATTGATGAGATAGGTCACCTTATACGACACTGCCGAATAGAAATACGCCTGCATATCGTATTTGCGGCTCTTCTCCAAAATCGGAACCATCGATTCCTCAATCTTTTGCAGACCGGCTTTCGTGTAGAAGTAATATTTCAGCGGAGCAAACAGCGAGAACACCTCAAGTTGCTTGTCGCCCGTGGCAACAGCATATCGACGCAAGCTGTCGGCAAGCACAAGCACCTCTGGCTTGTTATACTTGACGTTGACCTCTTGCCTTAGCGCTGCTATCCTTTCGGGGTAGGCACAATGAGCCATCGGAGCCAACAGCGATGCCAGCACCAACAATGCGAGTAATGCTTTGTTTCTACCCTTCTTCCTCATTGCTTCACCTTGATTGTAAACAAGAAGCGTGCGCCTCCCGTATATTCTGTATCTAATGTCACCTCGCCATCGAGTTGAGAGGCTATTTTACGGCAAATATCCAAGCCGAGCCCAGTGCCCGACTTAACGCTCAGCGTGCTGAATCGATTGAATATCTCATTTTGCTTCTCCTTTGGTATGCCCACGCCAGTGTCGGCCACGGCAAACATAAGCCGGCTCTTATCCTCACTAAGCAAGCACTGCAGCGTGATGCTGCCACTCTCGGTGTTTTTCTCGGCATTTGTGAGCAAGTTGATGAGCACTTGGCGCACACGTTGCCTGTCGGTGATCACCGCATAATCATCTGCCAAATCTGATTGATACACCAATTCCACGCCATCCTGCTTGCGGTGGCGAACGGTTTCAAGGGTCTCTCGGCACAATTCTCCAATCTGCACCGTCGACGGTTTTATCTTAAGGTTGCCGCACTGCAGCGCCACGGTGTCGATAATGTCGTTCACCAGCGTGATGAGCAACATAGAATTGTCTGTAATATAATCAGCCATCCTTTTTCGATCATCCTTTGCCATATCCACATCCTTGTCGGTGAGCATCTGCGAGAAGCCCACGATGGCATTGAGCGGAGTGCGCAAGTCGTGACTCATATTCTGCACAAAGAGCATCTTCATGCGCTCAGATTGCTGCGCACGGTCTTTGGTCTCATTTAGCCTCTCAATGCTGGCACCCAACTTCTCGTTTGCCACACTCAAGCGCTTCACCAGCACACGCTTTACCAAATAGTATACCAGCAACATCAGCGTTACTATCAGCAACGCCACTATCACCGATGTGAGCAGCACATAATGTCTATTCAACCGATTCTCATTGATGCCCTGCAACAGTATCTGACGGTTTACCGAGTCGCGCAACTGCTGCGTCACCAGATGCTGATGCTTATACGACAGCGCGATACTATCGGCCATGGCACGCGCCATTCGGCTCGAAGCCTCACGGTCGGCATATTCGAGCGACGAATTTTGTAGCGACAAGCGAGCATTTTCCAACTGCAGGAGAGCATTTTCGTTCAATATGCGCTGCTTCTCCTTCGCTGTATTTTGGTCGTGGTATATATCCATGATGTTTTCCACATCCCAATCATACACATGCTTATCAATGTTGTATTGGCTGAGCACAAACTCGCGCATATACTTCGTGCTGTTTTCGTAATCTTTGTTATATGCGCAATATGCCGACATCATGCATAGATACTCGCTTTCCGACGATTTCTTGATTTTCTTAAACGACTTCTGCACGTCAGCCTCCCTGCCATCGCAGATAGCCTTATACAAGTCAATCGCATTTTTCATCTTCCGATTGATTGACTTTAAGGCAGTCTTATGCTGTTGCAGATAATCGTAGTCGCTCTTGAATTTGTCATACTCACCGAGCATGAAGTGGGCATAGCAGCGATAGGTGATAAACTCGTTTTTCACGACTTGCAATTTTCAATTGCCCAAGGCTTCCTCTGCCGTTTTGAGAACGTTTTCGTTATCGTCCATCATGCGATAGCAGTCGCAGATGCGTACATATTCACTCGCATTGTTGTATTTCGGCAAATACTGCCTTGTATAATCTATAGCCTTGCGATAGAGACTTATGGCGTCGGGCAACTGGTTGCGGTATTGCTGTATCGAGCCGTAAAGCGAATAGCAGGTTCTTATCAGTTCCTGCTCATTGCTCTTCTTGGCATCAGCCATCAATTCTTGCACATACATCAAAGCATACACGTTGCGATGCGCCATTAAATAGTAGACAGTCTTGTTTGACACGGCATGGACATAAAACTGCTTATTGCGATATTCTCTCGACTTTTGAATCAAGGGGACAAACGCAGCCTCAACGCCCTTCATATTTTCGGTCTTACCCAATTCATACATCAACCGCGCATTCAGGGCATATAGCTCCGCCGCACGGTCGCCCATAGCCACCGCCTGCTGTTGTAGGCTGTCAATCACAGGAATGCACTTGTCGGAAAGACGCAGTTCGCGCGCACGCAAATAGAGCGGATAAAGCTTGTCGTTCATACCGAACGGATTATTCTGCGCAAAGCCAACACCGCAACATTGCAATAGCAATGCCACAAGCATCATTCTTATAACGCCACAAATAGTCCTGCTCATGTATGAAGTTTTTTCAATGATTTACCAAACTGCAAAGTTATCATATATTTTCAACATTTCAAATATATTAGCCCTATCCAAAAAACACACCCGGATGCCAATCTCACGATTCGCATCCGGGCAAAATTAGAGTATTTAATGTTGCATTGTCTTTTTACGGTTTTTAGATACCTCAAACATTAAAAAGTTAAACTGAACATCAAAAAAAATTTCATTTTTTGTGTAAAATCCGTTCCAAAAGGGTAATTTTGTCAAAAAACTAAGCCATTTTTTTACCGTACTATGATATTAGCTACAATCAACGACTATCAGCGCATCAGCCCTCTGCATCCGCTCATCGAAAAAGCGATGCAATACGTGAGCTCGCACAATCTCACTGAGCAACCACTCGGACGCATCACCATAGATGGCGACGACCTGTATATCAACAATTCGCTCGTCGATGCCGTGGAGCGCAACCAACAGCTGCTCGAGATGCACCGCAAATACATCGACATCCACATCTTGCTGCAAGGCGATGAGACCATCGGGTGGAAACCGCTTGAGCGCATCAGCCACATTTGCCGCCCCTACGACGACGAGGCTGACTGCGCATTCTCCGACGACAAAGCCGACGCCTACATCAACCTCACACCTGGCGACATTCTCATAGCATATCCTGAAGATGCCCACGCGCCCATCATCGGCGAAGGAAAAATCAGGAAACTTATCGTGAAAATTCGCATATAAGCAAGATTATTGCTATCTTTGAATGTCAGTAAACCTGTTGATAATTTTATAACGTTATAACATAAACATGAAACTATTTAAGTTAGCTCTGGCTGCCATCACTTTGCTTTTCGCAGCCTCAACCATTCAAGCGCAATCGCCCGAGGTGGTGATGGGCGCTGCCCGCACAGACACTTATGTGCCTCTTCTCAAAGGCAAACGCATTGCCTTGCTTAGCAACATGACTGGTATGGTAGGCAACAAGCACACCCTCGACATCATGATCGAAAATGGGCTGGACGTTACCACCATCTTCTCGCCCGAACACGGCTTCCGCG
>CAJLWM010000067.1 GCA_905210415.1 uncultured Prevotellaceae bacterium | reverse complement strand
CAGCCTTAAAGGCGGTGAGGCAGAGTTTATTGCCCACGCGCGCTACATCAAGCAGATGGGCGCCGCTGTGGTGGTGATGGCATTCGATGAGAACGGCCAAGCCGACACCTACGAGCGAAAAGTGGCGGTGTGTCGTAGAGCCTACGATATACTTGTGAACAAGGTGGACTTTAATCCACAAGATATAATATTCGACCCGAATGTGCTGACCGTTGCCACCGGTATGCCTGAACATGAGCGCTATGGCATTGATTTTATCAACACAGTGGCGTGGATAAAGCAAAATTTGCCAGGGGCGAAGGTGAGTGGTGGCGTGAGCAACCTGTCGTTTGCGTTTCGCGGCAACAATTTTGTGCGCCAGGCCATGCACTCGGTGTTTCTCTATCACGCCATAGCCAAGGGTATGGATATGGCGATAGTGAATGCCGGCACGATATTGCCTTATGAGAATATCCCTGCCGATTTGAGAGATGCCATTGAGGACGTGATACTTTGCCGCAAGGCCGATGCCACCGATGCGCTTGTGCAGATGGCCGAGGGACTGAAGGGCAAGAAGGTGTCGGAGCAAGTGGCAGGCGATGTGGGCGACGAATCGATTGACGCAACCACCCGCCTTGAACGCATGGTGGAGCGGGGTATGACCGACGGCATAGCCACAGTGCTCGAGCAGGTGCATGCAGCTTTGGGTAGCGCAATAGCCGTGATTGACGGCCCGTTGATGTCGGGCATCAATCGCGTGGGCCAACTGTTTGGCGAGGGCAAGATGTTTTTGCCACAAGTGGTGAAGAGTGCCCGCACAATGAAGGTGGCAGTGAATTGGCTTAACCCATACATCGAAGCTGAGCAACAGAGTGGCGGTCGACGCAACGCCGGACGTGTGGTGATAGCCACCGTGAAGGGCGATGTGCATGATATAGGCAAAAACATAGTGTCGGTGGTACTGCGCTGCAATGGTTATGAGGTGATTGACCTCGGCGTGATGGTACCAGGCGAAGCCATTGTGGAAAAGGCCAAGGAAGTTGGTGCCGACATAGTGGCGCTGAGCGGACTTATCACCCCGTCGCTCGAGGAAATGCGTAAGGTGGCAGCATTGATGCAGCAAAACCACATGGACACCCCGATAATGGTTGGCGGCGCCACCACCAGCGAGGAGCACACCGCAGTGGTGATAGCTCCGGAGTATGATGGCGCTGTGATACGCACGGGCGATGCCGCCTCGATGGCAGCCACGGCTCAACGCCTGATAGTGGGAGGCTGTTGCTTTGTCAACGAACTCAAGCAGCATCAGCATCAGGTGCGCGATAATTATAACCAGTCGAAGAATCTGCTTTCGCTTGCCGAAGCGAGGACTCGCAAGGTGCAGTTGCAATATTCGCCTAAGAAGCCATCGCGAATGGGTGTGGGCATCCTGCGCATCACTGTGGAACAAGCGCGCCGACTGATAAACTGGCGGGCATTCTTTGCGGCGTGGGGGCTTGATGCCGCGTTCGCCGATATTGCCGATATCCACGGCTGCGATTGTTGCCGTGCAGCATGGTTGGCGGCGAAACCGCAGGCTGCGTCGGCTCAGGCAGCGCAAGCCATGCAGCTATTTAAGGATGCCAATAGAGCGCTTGATAAATTTGAACGTTATCACAACGAAAGCTTGCGCGCCATCTATGGCCTGTGGCAAGCCAATGCCGATGGCGACGACATTGTGGTTGACCACCGAGTGCGCATCGCCACATTGCGCCAGCAACGTAGCGATGTGGAGGCAACTCTCTCGTTGAGCGACTATATAGCGCCAGAGCAAAGCGGCGTGCAAGATTATATCGGCACATTTGCTGTGACAGCAGGCGATGAGTTGGCTGCTTTGGTGGCAGAGGCGAAGCAAAAAGGCGAGGACGACAGACTGATATTGTATCAGACCCTTTGCGACCGCCTTGCCGAGGCTGCCACGGAAATATTGCACTCTTATGTGCGAAATGTGGCGTGGGCTTACACTTACGACAGCGCCGAACTCGATAATCCTAAGAATCTGCTTCGACAGTATTATAAAGGTATACGTCCGGCAGTGGGCTATCCGTCGTTGCCCGATCAGAGCGTCATATTCGATATAGACGCACTGATGCCATTGAGTGAAATTGGTGTTACGCTCACCGAAAACGGTGCGATGAGTCCGGCAGCCAGCACTTGCGGATTGATGATAGCGCATACCGATAGTCACTATTTCTTGTTGGGCAAGATTGGCGATGACCAAAAAACCGATTATGCTATGCGCCGCGAGCGTGAAAAGGTCTCCAAAGTGGAATAAGTGTAGTTTTTGAGCCTCGCCAAAGTGGAAAAAGTGTAGTTTTCGGGCCTCGACAAACTGGAATAAGTGTGTTTTTATAGCCCCATCAAAGTGGAATAAGTGTATCGTTTTATTTGCTTTGTAAGTGGAATAAGTGTATTTTTGCAAAGCTCGCAAGAAAATATCTGTATAATAAAAACTTGCTTAATGTCTGTTGGAGAAAATCGTATAGTACTTATGGCCGTGTGAGGGTGATGCCCCTGCGGTGAGTGAAAAAAGAAAGTATAAACTAACACATAATATATAATGATAATATACAATACCACATATTTTGTTGCCGATGAGGTGCAACAAGAGTTTTTGGAATGGCTTCGCCGGGTGTATGTGCCACAAGCCACAGCCGACCGTATGCTATTGGTGCCACAACTCACCCGCATCATCGGCAGCGAGCGCGATGGCGGTAGCAGTTTTGCTTTGCAATTTCGTGCAATGTCGGTGGAGATGCTCAACACATGGCATGAGAGCGTTGGCACAGGGTTGGCTAATGCCCTCACTTCGCGCTTCGGCAACCGTGTGGTGGGTTTTGCCACAATGATGGAGAAACTTGATGTGTAGAGGGACGAGGCAGATATGTGCAGAGGAGTAGAAGAGAATCCAGCAGTAGATGAGCGCGTGAAGCAATATGAGCGCGTGATAATAGGTATCGACCCCGGCACCAACGTGATGGGTTATGGCATACTTGGCGTGAACGGCAAGAAGCCCCACCTCGTGGCGATGGGTGTGATAAAGCTGAGCAAATTTGACGATCACTATATGCGCCTGCGCCGCATCTTTGAGCGCGTGAGCGGATTGGTGAGGCAGTACCTCCCTGATGAGATGGCCATTGAGGCGCCATTCTTTGGCAAGAATGTGCAGTCGATGCTCAAGTTGGGGCGTGCGCAGGGCGTGGCAATGGCAGCCGCACTCAATCGCGACATACCCATAACTGAATATGAGCCACGAAAGATAAAAATGGCAATCACTGGCAACGGAGCCGCCTCGAAGGAACAGGTGGCAGAGATGCTGCGTCGCATACTCGATATCGCTAAAGACGACATGCCGGAATTTCTCGACGCCACTGATGCGCTTGCCGCGGCGCTTTGCCACTTCTATGAGTCGGGCAAGCCTGTAGTGGCAAAAGGAGCGAAATCGTGGGCGGAATTTATCGCCAAGAATCCCGGAAGAGTGAAAAGATGATGCTGCGCCGGAGGGCGTTTAGAGTGCATTTGTGAACAAAAAGATGAAATCTTTACAATTTTGTGATTTAAAAAATGCCAAAAAATTGTGGGCTATGGTAAAAAATTACTAAATTTGCAGTCGGAATTAATAACGGGTAAGTGAAAACTTGCCATGCCAGTTGTAATAAAAGAGATGAAATTTGCTCAAAATAAGTGGTTTAAGCAGTCGCATGTGTATCGATATACATGGACAAATAATTTGGACCATAGAAAGAGCGAAGATATAGAAGCCGCACTTGTTCCGTCGTGTAGGGAACGTGTGGCTTTTTTTGTTGCTCCCCGTTAAAGCAAAAACGGGCTTGAGCAGAGGCCGTAATGCTGAAATGGAATCTTGTGAGGTATTAAGACAATAATTTTCAAAACAAACATAGTATTATTAATTTAATCTTATTTTATGGTAAAGAAAATCAAGTTTCTGTCGTTGGTGGTAATGCTCATCGCAGCCATTACAGCTAATGCACAAGTTACTACATCTTCAATCAGTGGTACTGTTGTAGATGAGAACAATGAAGCACTTGTGGGCGCAACAGTAGTTGCAAAGCACATGCCTTCGGGTACAACTTATAGTGCTGCTACCAACTTGGATGGTCGTTACAACCTTCAAGGTATGCGTACTGGTGGTCCATACGTGATTGATGTGACATACATCGGTTACGCTGCATCACAAGTGAAGAATGTTTACCTCCAATTGGGTAACACTTCTGTATTCAACGTAAAGTTGGAAGTGTCTGCAACTGCGCTCGGCGAAGTAGTAGTTACAGGTAAGGGTGGTACACAAGCAGGTGCTGCAAAGAACTTCTCTCTTGCAAAGATTGAAGGCACCCCAACCATCACACGTAACGTTTACGACGTAGTAAAGAACACTCCAATGGTCAATGTAAACAAGGCTGGTGGTATCACAATCGCAGGTACAAACAACCGTTACAACAGCTTCCAAATCGACGGTGCCGTTGCTAACGACGTATTCGGTTTGTCATCATCAGGTACTAACGGTGGTCAAGCAGCAGTTAACCCTATCTCACTTGAGGCAATCGAAGAATTGCAAGTTGTAATCTCGCCATTCGACGTTCGTCAATCAGGTTTCACTGGTGGTGGTATCAATGCAGTAACTAAGCAAGGTGGTAACACATTCCACGCATCGGCTTATACATACTACAACAACCAAGACTTCTATGGCCGTTGGAATCAACAACTTGGCAAAAAGGATCCATTGACAAAACAACACACACTCACTTATGGTGGTAACGTGTCAGGCGCATTCGTTAAGGACAAGTTGTTCTTCTTCGTGAACGTTGAGCGCAACGAAGAATCTTATCCATCATCTTACTATCCTGGCTACAACGGCAAGACTTTCTTGACTGTTGATCAAGCAAAAAAGATTCTTGAGCACTACGAGCAACTCACTGGTGGCAAGTATACTGACTCTTATGGCCAACGCGACGTAGAACAAAAGTCTACCGACCTTCTTGCACGTGTTGACTGGAACATCAGCGATAAGCACAAACTTGCTCTTCGTTACCAACACGTAGACGCATTTGATGATAAGTATAGCCCATCAGCTACTTCTTATTACTTCAATGGTTCACAATACAGAATGAACAACCTCACTAACTCATTCGTAATGGAATTGAACTCACGCTTCAGCAACGAATGGAGCAACGAGTTCCGTGCATCTTACAACCGCATCCGTGACCACCGCGATCACGACAACAAGGGTCCTTTGATGTACATCCAAAACGTTAAGAGCGAAGATGGTAAAAAGAACATCACTGTTAACCTCGGTACTGAATACTCTTCAGGTGTAAACTTCTTGAACCAAGACGTATTCTTGATTGAAGACAACTTGACATGGTATAAGGGTCGTCACTCAGTGACATTCGGTACACACAACGAATTCTTCAAGCTTACTAACGGCTTCATTCAATATGCAGCTGGTCAATGGGTATACAATGGTCTTGACGCATTCTTGAACGACCAACCTAACAAGTTCTACTTCAAGTGTTCTGACCCAAGCAAGACAGGTGGTGACCTCCGCTATGCTCCTTCTACTAAGGCTGGCCAATTTGGCTTCTACGTACAAGATAAGTTTGACGTTACCAACAACCTCCAACTTTCTTATGGCTTGCGTGTAGATATCCCAGTATTTTTCAACGATCCTACAACTAACCCTACATTCAACGAATACGCAGCATCTAAGGGCTGGGGCGTGAGAGTAGGTCAAACTCCATCAGCTAAGTTGATGTTCTCACCACGTATTGGTTTCCGTTGGTACACTGCTGACGATCACAAGACTCTCGTACGAGGTGGTGCAGGTCTGTTCACAGGTCGTGTTCCTTTCGTATGGGTATCAAATGCATATAACAACTGCGGTATGGAACAAATCGGTTGTACACTCACAAGCGGTATTCCTGACGTAACTACAGATACTAACAAACTTGTTGAATTCTGTGGCGCTGCTGCTAACCCAGACATCGTTACTCTCGACAAGAAATTGAAGTTCCCACAAGTATTCCGTGCTAACTTGGCATTCGAACAACAATTCGGTGACGGTTGGAAGATGGTACTCGAAGGTTTGTACTCAAAGACATTCAACGCAATGTTCTTCGAAAACCTTGCACTTACTCAAAGCGGTAAGGTATATGCAGTTCCTGGCGTAGAAGCATCAGCTGCTCCTTACTACTCAGTTGACAAACGTTTCTACTCAGTAATCAACACTAAGAACAACAACGATGGTTACTCTTATCAATTGTCTGCACAATTGCAAAAGAGCTTCGCATTCGGTCTTGACCTTTCTGCTGCTTACACATTTGGTCACTCATTCTCTTCTAACGACGGTACATCTTCTGTAGCATATTCTTGCTGGAAGTACAACTATGCAATTGACTCAAACAATCCTAAGGTGACTTACTCAGGATTTGATATTCCTAACCGTGTAATGGTTAACGTTAACTATACTACTCCAAAGTATGCAAACGGCTGGTTGCAAACTGTAGTTGGCCTTGTTTACAATGGCTCAAACGGTATGCGCTACTCTTTGACTATGAACGAATCTAAGGACTACAACGGCGACGGTTACCGTGGCAACTCTATGCTTTACATTCCAACTGATGAAGAGCTCGCTCAAATGAACTTCGCTTCAGAAGACGATCGCGCTAAGTTCGGCGAATGGATCAATGGTCACAAGTATGCTAAGTTCCACAAGGGACAATATGCTGACCGCAACGCTTGCATCGGCAAGTGGGAAAACCGTGTTGACTTGCACATCGCTGAAAACGTGTTCTACTTGAAGAACCGTGGCAGTAAGATCCAATTTACTCTTGATGTCCTCAACTTTGCTAACCTCCTCAACAAGAAGTGGGGTGCAACTTATGGAAGCATGTACAACTTGTCTGTTCTTAAGGTATCTAACGTTAAGGCATCAAATGGTGTTGCAACTCCAACATTTGGCTACAACAACCCATCTATCTATGCTAACAACATCTCAAGCCGTTGGCACATGCAGATTGGTTGCAAGGTTACATTCTAATCTTGAACTGAACAAGATTCACAATTTAATCCTATAACTTGGGTGGCAGAACATTCTCAGAGTGTGTCTGCCACTTTTCTTTTTGCCCCCCACGCGAGTGTGGGACTTTTTCGTTTTTGGGGGGTATAGTCTTGGGCTTGCGTGGGGAGGGGCGTCGGTGGAAATTTTGCAAAATGGTGAAAAAGTATTATCTTTGCCGGCCGATAACGACAAACCCCAAATCGTTTGTTGGTTGATTTGGGATTATTTATAACTAAAAAAGATTATTTTAGGTTTATGACAATTAGATTGAAGTGCTTGTTGGTGACAGCACTGCTGATGATAGCAGCCTCGGCCAACGCACAAGTGACAACTTCTGCAATCAGCGGTGTAGTTGTTGATGAAAACAAGGAAGCCCTTATCGGGGCAACAGTAGTGGCTAAACACGTGCCTTCGGGTACAACTTATGGCGCAGCCACAAACATTGATGGACGCTATCACATACAAGGTATGCGCACCGGCGGTCCTTACACAATTGAGATTTCTTATATTGGCTATAACGTATCGCAGTTTAGCGACGTGTATTTGCAGTTGGGCAACACTACGGTGGTTGATGCTCAGATGGAGCCTACGTCGACTGCTCTTGCCGAGGTGGTGGTGATGGGAAAAGGTGGCACACAAGCTGGTGCTGCCAAGAACTTCTCTCTATCGAAGATTGAGAGCACTCCTACTATCTCTCGCAACGTGTATGACGTGGTTAAGAATACCCCAATGGTGAACGTCAACAAGACTGGCGGTATCACCATAGCTGGCGCAAACAACCGCTTCAACAGCTTCCAGATTGACGGTGCTGTGGCAAACGACGTGTTTGGCCTATCGGCAACCGGCACAAATGGCGGTCAGACTTCGGTGAATCCTATCTCGCTTGAAGCCATCGAGGAATTGCAGGTGGTGATCTCGCCATTCGACGTGCGCCAATCGGGATTCACCGGTGGTGGCATCAATGCGGTGACTAAGCAGGGTGGCAACGCGTTTCACGCGTCGGCTTATACCTACTACAACAATCAAGATTTCTATGGCCGTTGGAACCAACAACTTGGCAAGAAGGACCCATTGACAACTCAACACACGCTCACCTATGGTGGCAACGTGTCGGGTGCTTTTATCAAGGACAAATTGTTCTTCTTCGTGAATGTGGAGCGCAACGAGGAGTCGTATCCATCTACATTCTATCCTGGCTATAATGGCAGCACCTACTTGACCGTAAATCAGGCTAAGCAGATACTTGACCACTATTATGAACTCACAGGCGGCAAGTTTAAGGACTCTTACGGTCAGCGCGACGTGGAGCGTAAGTCAACAGATCTTCTTGCGCGCGTAGACTGGAACATCAGCGATAAGCACAAGCTCGCTCTTCGCTACCAGCACGTGGATGCATTTGACGATAAATACAACCCATCGGCATCGTCATACTACTTCAATGGTTCGCAATATCGCCAAAACAACCTCACCAACTCGTTTGTGCTTGAGTTGAACTCACGCTTCAGCAACGATTGGAGCAACGAATTGCGTGTGTCGTATAATCGCATTCGTGATCACCGCGACATCGAGAATCAAGGCCCTACTATGTATATCACAAACGTGAAGAGTGAAGACGGAACTAAAAATATGGCAGTGAATCTTGGCGCTGAATATTCGTCGAGCGTAAACTTCGTGAATCAAGACATTTATTTGATTGAAGACAACTTGACTTGGTACAAGGGTCGCCACGCGGTGACTTTCGGTACGCACAACGAGATTTTCCGCCTTTCTAACGGCTTTATTCAGTATGCCTCGGGTGTGTGGTCGTATAATGGCCTCGACGCGTTTTTGAACGACCAGCCAAACACTTTCTATTTTAAGTGTTCCGACCCAAGCAAGACCGGTGGCGACTTGCGTTATGCTCCGCTTGCCAAGGTGGCACAGTTTGGCGTGTATGCACAAGATATGTTCGACGTGACAAACAATCTGCAGCTCTCTTATGGCTTGCGTGTAGACGTGCCTGTGTTTTTCAACAACCCAACCACCAACACCGTGTTCAACGAATACTCAGCACAGAAGGGCTGGGGCGTGAAGGTGGGCGAAATGCCATCGTCGAAATTGATGTTGTCGCCACGCGTGGGCTTCCGCTGGTATGTCGACGACGAGCACACTATGCTTCTTCGCGGCGGTGTGGGCTTGTTCACTGGTAGAATACCTTTTGTGTGGGCTTACAATGCGTTTAACAATAGCGGTATGGAACAAATCGGCTGCACGCTCACAGAGGGCATTCCTGCAGTCACCACCAATACTGCCAGCCTCGCAGAATTTTGCACAGCGGCAGCCAACCCAGACATCGTGACGCTCGATAGAAAGATGCGATTCCCACAGGTGCTCCGCACCAATCTGGCTTATGAGCAGCGTTTCGGCGATGGTTGGAAACTCACGCTCGAAGGACTCTACTCAAAGACCTACAATTCATTCACATTTGAGAACCTCGCTCTCACACAGTCGGGCAAGGTGTATGCAGTGCCTGGCGTAGAGGCTTCGGCAGTGCCATACTACAGCGTTGACCGCCGATTCTATTCGGTGATCAATACTAAGAATGCGTGCGACGGCTATTCTTACCAGTTGTCGGCACAATTGCAGAAGAGTTTCGCGTTTGGTCTTGACCTCTCGGCAGCCTACACATTCGGCCACTCTTATTCATCAAACGATGGTATCTCTAATGTGGCGTATTCGTGCTGGAAATACACTTATGCACACGATGTTAACAATCCATCTCGCTCTTACTCGCAGTTTGATATCCCTAACCGTGTGATGTTTGTAGCCAACTACACTTCGCCAAGATATGCAGCAGGAAAGCTTCAAACCGTAGTGGGCCTTGTGTATAACGGTAGCAACAGCATGCGCTACTCGTTGGCAATGAACGAGGCTAAGGACTACAATGGCGATGGCTATCGCGGCAACTCGCTGCTCTATATTCCTACGGAGGGTGAATTGGCACAGATGAACTTCGCTTCGGAGGATGATCGTGCTAAGTTTGGCGCATTTATCGAAGGTGACAGCTATGCTAAGAATCACCGTGGACAATATGCCGACCGCAACTCTAATTTGGGCAAATGGGAGAACCGCGTGGACCTTCACATCGCTGAAAACATCTTCTACCTGAAGAATCGCAGCGGTAAGGTGCAGTTGACACTTGATGTGCTCAACTTTGCTAACCTGCTCAACAAGAAGTGGGGTGCATCGTATGCCGACGACCTTTGGGCATTGCAAGTGCTGAAGGTGAACAGCGTTACAAACTCAAATGGCGTAGCAACACCAACATTTAGCTACAACAATCAGTCGTTGTATGCCAATAGCCTCAAGAGCCGCTGGCACATGCAGATTGGTTGCAAGGTGACATTCTAAGTTTAACCCAAATCGGGAATTATATACATGGGTGGCAGAACATTCTCTCGATAGAGTGTCTGCCACTTTTTTATCACATGCGGGAGTGAATTTGGTTTCGCGTTGTAAGAGTGAAAGTCTTTCGCGCAAGCTATTGTGGATGTAATAATATTGTTAGTAATTATTGCTGTCCGGTAAAACTCCAAAGAGCATAAATACCCTGCCCGAAGCCCTGT
>CAJLWM010000066.1 GCA_905210415.1 uncultured Prevotellaceae bacterium | reverse complement strand
TAAAAGAAAAATCACATATCGGTTATGTCGTCACGGCATATTTTTCAGACTACAAGCGTCCCGTTACAACGGTTTGCTCTCCGCTGGATACGGATACAATCATAGGTGGAGTGGTGTATAGCAAGCCGGGATTCAGCAACGTGATGCAGAAGAGAGATACTTTCGATTTGCGTGAGACGGATTCCAACAATTCTTTTGATTGTCTGAATACTTACATCACTTACCAGCTTACCCACTTTGACAAGGCGTATTTTGACCGTTTCATCAGTAGGAAACTGGGCAATGATTTCATCGGGGCAGAGATGAAGACAGGAAAGCATCGTCTGTGGCAGACAAGAATCGTAGAGCCTCCTACCTTGTTTCATCACGAAATGCTGGTAGAAGTGCCTTTCAATCCTATCCAGTATCAGTCGATGCAGATGAGGATGCAGGTGCCGATGCTGCCCATCCTGAAGGGAATGATGTGGCAGATGATAGGAAGTCTGCTGGTTACCATCATGCTTCTCCTGAGCATAGCTTATCTCATCAAGGTGATGCTCCTGCAGAAGAAGGTGGATAAGATGCGAAGCGACTTTGTGCATACGATGATTCACGAGCTGAAACGCCCCGTGCAGACGCTGAAGATGTGTGTATCTGTATTCTCTGCTCAAAAGACAGATGAGAAGGATGAGAATGCTCTCATCATGGAGACGGTTAGAGAGGAAAGCGATAACCTGACCGCCTATCTCGCCAAACTCCGGGAAGTAATCAGGGCAGAGGAACATATCCCGCTCCAGATAACGTCTTTCGATATCCATGCCGCCTTGCTGAATCTAGTGGCTGTGTATCGAAAGAACAGACAGAAGGAGGTGAATGTTTCGCTCGATTACCAGCGCACTTCCGACCTGATGATAGGAGATAGAGACCAGCTTCTGAATGTGGTCAGCAACCTGATGGAGAACTCGGTGAAGTATTCTGGAGACATAGTCAATATCCATGTTGCCTGCCGAGATACCGGGAAGGGGGAAGTCATGATTTCTGTATCAGATAATGGAATCGGAATTTCGTCCGACGAGCAGCAGAGAGTCTGGACGAAGTTCTATCGCAGCAATACTTACCCGGATATGATGCAGCCGGGCATCGGCTTGGGCTTGAGTTTTGTGGATATGATTGTGAAGGCCCATGGGGGCAGAAAAATGATGCAGAGCGAAGTGGGCAAGGGAACCAGAATTTCAATCGTCATCCCGCAGCACTCCTGATGCATCCGGTTTAACGCTATAAAGAACAGAAAAAATGATCAAGATATTATTTGCAGACGATGACTTGAAGTATTCCATGTTGCTGAAGAGTTTCCTGCAGCAGCATGGCTACGATGTGACTTATGCCGGAAATGGCAAGAAGGCATGGGAACAGTTCCCGGAGGTGAAGCCCAATCTGGTATTGCTCGACATCAATATGCCGGAGATGGATGGCTATGAGGTGGCTGAGCGCATCAGAGCCATCGACCCGAAGGTGCTTATCTTCTTTCTCACCGACCGTACGGAGAAGAACGATCGACTGAAAGGTTTCTCCCTGAAGGCAAACGATTATCTTGCCAAACCCTTCTATCCGGAAGAGTTGTTGGCAAGAATAGAGGAGCGGTTCTCTATGAATGAGAGTGAGACGATAGAAGAGGAGGTGTATCATTTCGGTGAAACCACCTTCTGCTATAATAACAATGAACTTCGTACCCGTTCCTCTCGTGTGCTCATCACCAGCCGACATCCTCCGTCTGCTGGCGAAGAATATCGGTAATGTAGTAAGCAAGGAGATGATACAGGAGGCGGTGTGGGGAACCGTGAGTTATGCCAACTCCCTGGCTGTGAATGTGCAGATGACGGCGATAGAGCGCTACGACTTAAACCCTGCGGCTGGCATTGTGAACGTGATAAACGAGCGCGACATCAGCGATGTGGTGGTGGGTATGCACCTTCGCAATGGCTTGATGACCGACAGCTACTTGGGCAATAAGTTGGAGACATTGCTGCGAGAAACCGATAAGATGGTGATAATCTCGCGTTGCTTTATACCGGTGAACACCTTGATGCGTATGGTGGTGGCTGTGCCAGCGAAGGCGGAGTTTGAAACCGGCTTTGAGGCGTGGGTGATAAGAGTGGCTACGCTTGCTTCGCGCATCGGTTGCACAGTGGTGTTTAAGTGTCAGATGAGCATTAAGCCGCTTATTCGTGGTGTGATACATAATGAGAATATTGATGTGCATCAAGAGTATGAGGAGTTTAACGATTGGAACGACTTCGCTTTGCTTGCCAACAGTCTGCAAGACGACGACCTTCTAGTGGTGATTGGCGCAAGGCACACGTCGCTATCATTTAATGTGGTGATGGATGATCTACCAGGACTTTTGGGCCGATATTTTGTCCACACCAATATGTTGATGATATTCCCTGAGCAGTTTGGCGAGTCGCCGCGTTTGGTGTCGTTTAGCGACCCGATGACCAGCGATATCAACTCGTCGACATCGATTTTTACGCGTGGAATGCGAATGTGCGGCAAATGGGTTCGACGCCGATTGAATGGCGCATGAGTGCCGTTTCGCATGCCCCCAAAACATAGGGGGAAATAGGCTTTTTGGGGCATTCAAAAATTCATATATACATAATTTTTTGAATTGAGTTAAAATTCTAAATTTTAACATTTGAAAAACACATTCTGAGAATATTTTTCGACATTTTGCTTGTTGATAACTTTTTAAAAGTTTTCCAAAAATTTTTTTAAAGTCTTGATAAATAGGGAGGTAAAAATTTTAAAAGGTTGGAAAGTTTTCCAAAACGAAAATTTTGTGAGAAAATTTTTAGAGAAAGTATTGCGTAAGTCGTAATGATTAGATAGTTTTGTATTCTGAAAGTTGGTTAGAAAATAGCCGTCGAAAAAATGGGCTATGCTACATACTTAATAACAATCGTAAACAATAAAAAATTATAAGCAAATGATACAGACCGTTGTAAAGCGAGATGGGCGAATTGTGGGCTATAACGAAGAGAAGGTTAAGGCCGCTATTCGTAAGGCCATGCTCCAAACAGAAAGAGGCGAGGACGAGAGCCTGATAATGCGCATCGTTGACCGCATTACCGCAAAGGGTAAGGAAAACATGGAAGTGGAGCAAATCCAAGACATGGTGGAAGACGAGTTGATGAAGAGCTCGCGCAAGGAAGTGGCAAAAAAATATATTGCATACCGCGATCAACGCCGCATTGCCCGTAATGCCAAGACTCGCGACGTGTTCTTGGAAATCATCAATGCTAAGAATAACGATGTAACGCGCGAAAACGCCAATATGAATGCTGACAGCCCTGCCGGCATGATTATGAAATTCGCCAGCGAGACAACGAAGAAGTTTGTTGACGACTATCTGCTCTCGCCAGAGGCTAAAGAGGCAGTTCGCGGCAACTATCTGCACGTGCACGATAAGGACTATTATCCTACAAAGAGTCTTACTTGTGTGCAACACCCGCTTGACAACATCTTGAAATATGGCTTCACTGCAGGTCATGGCGAATCGCGCCCGGCAAAGCGCATCGAGACTGCCAGTGTGATAGCATGTATTTCGCTTGAAACTGCGCAAAACGAGATGCACGGTGGTCAAGCCATCCCAGCGTTTGACTTCTATTTGGCTCCTTATGTGCGCTTGTCGTATATCGAAGAGGTGAAGAACGTTGAGAAGTTTGACGGCGAAGACCATACAAACCTCTATCACTGCGATATTGACGATTATATCTCAAGACCGCTTGACGGACTTCAAGGCGAGGCTCGCGCAAAGCAGCACGCCATCAATCGCACTGTGGCACGCGTGCACCAATCGATGGAGGCGTTTATTCACAATATGAACACTATCCACTCTCGTGGCGGCAATCAGGTGGTGTTTAGCTCTATCAACTATGGTACCGACACATCGGCTGAAGGCAGATGTATCATTCGCGAGTTGCTGAAGTCGACCTACGAAGGTGTAGGTAATGGCGCAACAGCCATCTTCCCTATACAGATATGGAAGAAGAAGCGCGGTGTGAGCTATTTGCCAGAAGACCGCAACTACGACCTCTATCAATATGCTTGCAAGGTGACTGCTCGCCGTTTCTTCCCAAACTTCGTGAATCTCGATGCCACATATAACTATAATGAGAAGTGGCGTGCCGACGATCCAGAACGCTACAAATATGAGTTGGCTACTATGGGTTGCCGCACTCGTGTGTTTGAAAACCGCTTTGGCGAAAAGACATCGGTAGGTCGTGGCAACTTGTCGTTCTCTACAATCAATATCGTGAGATTGGCGATTGAATGTATGGACATCGAGGATAAAGATCAACGCATCGATATGTTCTTCGCTAAGTTGGATAATATGTTGGAAGTGACAGCACATCAATTGTGCGACCGCTATGAATTCCAAAAGACTGCGCTTGTGAAGCAATTCCCTCTCGTGATGTCGAAGTTGTGGAATGGGGCTGCGGGTCTTGATCGCAACGATACCATTCAATCGGTTATCAACCAGGGTACGCTTGGTATCGGCTTTATCGGTTTGGCAGAATGTTTGATTGCCCTTGTTGGCAAGCATCATGGCGAAAGCGAAGAGGCTCAAGAGTTGGGTTTGAAGATTGTGTCGTATATGCGCGATCGCGCCAATGATTTCTCTGAGCGCTATCAGCACAATTTCAGTATTCTTGCCACTCCAGCCGAAGGTTTGTCGGGACGCTTCACTAAGGGCGACCGCAAGAAATTTGGCGTGATACCAGGTGTGACAGACAAGGAATACTATACCAACTCAAATCACGTGCCTGTATATTACCACTGCAGCCCACGCCATAAGGCTGAGGTTGAGGCTCCATATCACGAAATGACTCGCGGTGGACACATCTTCTATGTTGAGATTGACGGCGACGCTACTCACAATCCTGAAGCTGTAATGCAGATTGTGGATTTGATGGACAAGTATAACATCGGCTACGGCTCGGTGAACCACAATCGCAACCGCTGCATGGTGTGCGGATATGAAGATTCGCAAGAAGATCTGAAGGAATGTCCAAAGTGCGGCAGCACTGCGATAGATAAGCTGCAGCGCATCACTGGATATCTGGTGGGTACAACCGATCGTTGGAATTCGGCTAAGTTGGCAGAGCTTCGCGACCGTGTGGTGCACAAGTAATAGAGAAAAAGCGTTAATAAAAGATTATGGCTCTAAGAGTATTGGATATAGCAAGAGGCACATCGGTTGACGGACCGGGGTTGCGCGACTCAATTTACTTTGCTGGCTGTCATCACGCGTGCGAGGGGTGTCATAATCCGCAGTCGTGGGATATGAACGGCGGCAAGGAGATGAGCGATGATGAGGTGATGGCGATATTGCGAGAAGATGATTTCGATGTTACCTTCAGCGGCGGCGACCCGATGTATCGTGCGGCCGAAGTGGCGCGATTGGCGCGACGAATCAAGGCGGAGTTGGGTAAGACCATCTGGTGCTACACCGGCTTTGTGTTTGAGGATATCGTGATGAAGGCTGATTTCCGATGCTTGCTCGAAACGATTGACGTGCTTGTCGACGGGCCTTTTGTGCTTGCTGGGCGCGATATATCGCTGCGCTTCAGGGGTAGCGGCAATCAACGCATCATCGACGTGAAGCAGTCGCTGCTTACCGGTAAGACCGTCTTGATGGAACGATATATGTAGGTGCGCGACGAAAAGCGTGCTTTCTGAAATAGGCTGACCGCCAATGCTGATGATGAATCGAGCATTGGCGGTCAGTAGCGTTATAGGGGTTGAATGGGTGGGATTACTTGTAAGTGTCGGCTTGATTGTAGATGTGCGTGAAGATGTCGCGGTCGTTGTCGGTGAGCGTTTTTCCTCGGCGTGCCATAACTCGCTCGGCTATCTGGAAGAATTTCATGAGCGACACGTCGGTGAAGCCCGCGGTGGAGCCTTCAGAGAACGATGGCACGAATGCTCTTGGGAAGCCCGAACCGTGAATGTTTACACCCACGCCAAGCACGGTGGCGGTGTTGAGCATGCAGTTGACGCCCACCTTGGTGTGGTCGCCCATTATCAAGCCGCAGAATTGCAGGCCAGTGCGCAGGAAGCGGGTGGTGGGGTAGTTCCATAGCTTGATTTCGGTGTAGTCGTTCTTGAGGTTTGATGCCGAGGTGCCAGCGCCTATATTGCACCATTCGCCGATGACGGCGTTGCCGAGGAATCCGTCGTGGGCCTTGTTGCTATATCCGAGCATCACCACGTTGTTGAGTTCACCGCCCACTTTGCAGAACGGACCGATGGTGGTAGCGCCGTAGATTTTTGTGCCCATATTGACGTGCGAGTCGTTGCATGCGGCAAAAGGCGCGCGTATGCATGAGCCCTCCATGATTTCGGAGTTGCGTCCGATGTAGATAGGGCCGTTGTTCACGTTGAGGAACGTGCCTTCCACGCTTGCGCCTTCTTCAATGAAAATCTTAGAAGTGCCGTCGTCGAAGGTTGGGTTGCCGATGATGGTGTTGGTGACGCTGATTGGTTGAGAGCGGCGTCCTTTAGTGATGGCTTTGTAGTCGGCCAGCATCTGTTCGCCGTTTTTCATAAACACGTCGTATATATTATATATGTGGTCGGGGCATTGGTCGAGCACCACGGTTGGGGCGATGTTACGATCTTTGTAGCCCGACTTTGAGCACCTGAATGCGATGACCGATTTCTTGCCCGCGCCAGAGTCGTTGTAGCAGAGCGCTTCGCCCAGGTTGAGCTCTAATATGTGCTGCGCCAGCATCTCGTTTGGTAGGATGTGCGAAGCGATGAAGATGTTGTCGTCAGTGACCACTGCTGGATATTTGCCCTGCAGATATTCGGGGGTGATGTAGGAAATCGTTGCGTCGTCGCCCAAAAGGCGTTGCCACTTCTCGCAGATGGTGTTGATGCCAATGCGTGTGAGGCTCACGGGGCGAGTGTAGGTGAGTGGCAGAAGATTGTCGCGAACTTCTTTTTCGTCGTATAATACAATATTCTTCATAGTCGTGAATCGTTTTTGTGGCGCATCGGTGGTTTGCGTTTTTTTTGCGTTGATCGGTGCGCCTGTATTTTATATGATGCTACAAAAGTAACAAAATATTATTGAAAATGGAGGGAGAGTAGTGCTAAAATCATTGAATGAGGCTGTGGTGGTGAAATCGGGCGATTTTTGTGGGTGTAAAGAAATTGTAAGATAAATAAAACTAACAAATGTGAAATAAAGTTAAGACAATAAAGATTTGAAGGCTCGTAATGTGCTTTAGGAGTGCTTATAAATAAGGTGTGGGGCAAAAAAGTGCGTTTCTGAGGTGCTTGAGGGCTATTTTTGGGTAGTGAAACATTTGGTAATTAGCGAATTAGTTAGTAACTTTGCATCACTTTTGAGTGCCAAAAGTACGCCCGAACCAAAACTAAGTCACTGATTTAGTGTGGATTGTGGTGTGATTTGCGGTGCTAAAACAACGAAAAGATAATATAAAGTTTAACAATTTTAAAAGCAAAAACAGAACTAAGATGCCTACAATTCAGCAATTAGTAAGAAAAGGCCGAGTATCTTTGGAAGACAAGAGTAAATCGCCTGCTTTGGATTCATGCCCACAACGTCGTGGTGTGTGCGTTCGTGTTTACACAACCACTCCAAAGAAGCCAAACTCTGCAATGCGTAAGGTGGCTCGTGTGAGATTAACCAACGGCAAAGAAGTGAACTCT
Organism: uncultured Prevotellaceae bacterium; assembly: GCA_905210415.1. Classification (GTDB taxonomy): domain Bacteria; phylum Bacteroidota; class Bacteroidia; order Bacteroidales; family Muribaculaceae; genus SFTJ01. The sequence goes on along the minus strand of CAJLWM010000066.1, from coordinate 3,083 downwards.
TATATTCCAGGAGAAGGACACAACTTGCAAGAACACTCAATCGTAATGGTTCGTGGTGGTCGTGTTAAGGACCTTCCAGGTGTAAGATACCACATCGTACGCGGTACTCTTGATACAGCCGGTGTTGCAGGACGTACTCAACGTCGCTCTAAGTACGGAGCTAAGCGTCCAAAGGCTGCTAAGAAGTAATTCTCGCACTTTTCAAGTTACTAAACAAAAACAAAATTTATTTTAAACTTAGTTTTTGGTTTTATTGGATTGATTTAAAATCAGGTTGAGTAAATGGCGCAAGCGAGCGCCGTTGAAGAACAAAAGAAGCAAACAACCAAGCGGACTAAAACTACAACTTTTTTATTAAAATGAGAAAGGCTAAGCCAAAGAAAAGGATCATCCTTCCTGATCCAGTTTACGGTGATGTAAGAGTTTCTAAATTCGTTAATCACCTTATGTATGATGGCAAGAAGAATACATCATACACAATTTTCTATTCTGCTCTCGACATCGTTGGTAACAAGATGAAGAATGAAGAAAAGCCTGCGCTTGATATCTGGAAAAAAGCGCTTGAAAACGTAACCCCTCAGGTCGAAGTGAAATCTCGTCGTATCGGTGGTGCAACATTCCAAGTTCCTACTGAAATCCGTCCTGACCGCAAGGAGTCTATATCAATGAAAAATCTAATCATTTTCGCTCGCAAACGTGGTGGTAAGACCATGGCAGACAAGCTCGCTGCTGAAATCATGGACGCTTACAATGAGCAAGGCGGCGCATTCAAGAGAAAAGAAGATATGCACCGTATGGCTGAGGCTAACCGCGCATTCGCTCACTTTAGATTCTAATTGATTAAAAAGAATAAGCAATATGGCAAGTAAGATTGACGAGAAATTAAATTTGACTCGTAATATCGGTATCATGGCTCACATCGATGCCGGTAAGACTACAACATCTGAGCGTATCCTGTTTTACACTGGTTTGACTCACAAAATCGGTGAGGTGCATGATGGCGCTGCTACCATGGACTGGATGGAGCAAGAACAAGAACGTGGTATCACTATCACTTCTGCTGCTACTACAGCATTCTGGAACTACGAAGGTAAAAAATATAAGATCAACCTCATTGACACTCCGGGACACGTTGACTTCACTGTTGAAGTAGAACGTTCACTCCGCGTGCTTGATGGTGCTGTGGCTGCATTCTGCGCTGTAGGTGGTGTAGAACCTCAGTCTGAAACCGTTTGGCGTCAAGCCGACAAATATAATGTTCCACGTATCGGTTATGTGAACAAGATGGACCGTAGCGGTGCTAACTTCTTTGAAGTTTGCCGTCAGGTGCACGATGTGCTTGGTGCAAATCCATGCCCAATCGAAATTCCTATCGGTGCTGAAGAAACATTCAAGGGTGTTGTTGACCTTGTGACTATGAAGGCTCTCTATTGGCCAGAAGAAAAGCAAGGTGCTGACTGCGTAGAAGAAGAAATTCCAGCAAGCTTGCTCGAAGAAGCAGAATCTTATCGCGATAAGATGCTCGAAACCATCGTTGAGTTTGACGATGCGTTGATGGAAAAATACTTCGACGATCCTTCTACTATCACTGTTGAAGAAATCAAGCGTGCCCTTCGTGCTGCTACATTGAAGATGCAAATCGTTCCTATGGTTTGCGGTAGCTCATTCAAGAATAAGGGTGTTCAACCTCTTCTTAATGCAGTTTGCGCATATTTGCCAAGCCCTGAGGATAGCGAATTCGTTGAAGGTCACTCAGTGTCTAACCCTGACGAAATCATCACTCGCAAGCCATTGTTTGAAGAACCAATGTGTGCTCTTGCATTTAAGATCGCTACTGACCCATATGTAGGTCGTTTGGTATTCTTCCGCGTTTATTCTGGTAGCATCGAAGCTGGTAGCTACGTACTCAATGCTCGTTCGGGCAAGAAGGAACGTATCTCACGCCTCTTCCAAATGCACTCAAATAAGCAAAACCCAATGGAGGCTATCGGTTGTGGTGATATCGGTGCTGGTGTTGGTTTCAAGGATATCCGCACTGGTGATACACTCTGCGACGAAAAGGCACCTATCGTGCTCGAGGCAATGGACTTCCCAGATCCTGTGATCGGTATCGCTGTTGAGCCTAAGACTCAAAGCGACCTTGACCGTCTCGGCGTAGGTTTGCAAAAGCTTGCTGAAGAAGACCCAACATTTACTGTACAAACTAACGAAGAAACTGGTCAAACAGTTATTAGCGGTATGGGTGAGCTTCACCTCGATATCATTATCGACCGTCTCCGTCGTGAGTTTAAGGTAGAATGTAACCAAGGTCGTCCTCAAGTTACATATAAGGAAAGCATTACTCAATCAGTACAACTTCGTGAAGTGTTCAAGAAGCAAACTGGTGGCCGCGGTAAGTTTGCCGACATCATCGTTCGCGTAGAACCAGTAGACGAAGGCTTCGAAGGTGGTCTCCAATTTATCGACGAAGTGAAGGGTGGTAACATTCCTAAGGAATTCATCCCATCAGTACAAAAGGGTTTTGTAACTGCAATGAAGAATGGTGTATTGGCTGGTTTCCCAGTAGAACAACTCAAGGTTACCTTGATAGATGGTTCGTTCCACCCAGTTGACTCTGACCAATTGTCATTCGAACTCTGTGCTATCCAAGCATTCAAGAAGGCATGCGAACAAGCACATCCAGTGCTTCTCGAACCTATCATGAAGGTTGAAGTAGTTACTCCAGAAGAAAGCATGGGTGACGTGATCGGTGACTTGAATAAGCGCCGTGGCCAAGTAGAAGGTATGGAAAACAGCCGCAGCGGTGCGCGCATCGTTAAGGCTAAGGCTCCACTTGCAGAAATGTTTGGTTATGTTACTGCATTGCGTACTATCACTTCAGGTCGTGCCACATCTACAATGTCGTTCTCTCACTATGCTGAGGTGAGCACATCAATTGCAAAAGCAGTTTTGACTGAATGCCAAGGCCGCGTGGATTTGTTGAAATAAAATATACATTATATAAAATATGAGCCAAAAAATCAGAATCAAATTAAAATCTTACGATCACAACTTGGTTGACAAGTCAGCTGAGAAGATTGTTA
>CAJLWM010000065.1 GCA_905210415.1 uncultured Prevotellaceae bacterium | reverse complement strand
AAATCAAAGCCTTCAGAGCATCACTAAGGGGTATCGTTGATGAAAAATTCTTTCTGTTTCGACTTGCAAAGATTTATGCTTATCCCCACTAAATTTCCACTGAGCCCTTTTTTATAAAAATACCAAGTTTTATCACAATTTTTTACGAATAAGTAAATAAAAAAAGGACGACTTAAAAAGTCGTCCTTTTGTGACCCCCGAGGGATTCGAACCCTCGACCCACTGATTAAGAGTCAGTTGCTCTACCAGCTGAGCTAGGGAGTCATAAGTGCTTCAGCGATTACGGATGCAAAGGTACGCATAATTTTTGAACTGGCAATAGTTTTGGCGATTTTTTTTGAAAAAAAGTGCATTTTCCCTCAAAAAAGCCCTTTTTTCGCCCCTTTTACCCCAATTCGAGCGTTAGAATGGCAGGATTTCGGAATTTCAGAAGCGCAGATTTCATTTGCCCGATTTGGGGCAAACGCCCATTTTTTGCTCTAAAAACGAGTGAAGGGAGGCGGCTGCGGCTTGTAACTATCAAAGAATGTTTGTAAATTTGCAATGCCTTTGTTCGCACCACATAGCGAGCAACCGTTGCCCTGGTAGTTCAACGGATAGAATGGAAGTTTCCTAAACTTTAGATAGGGGTTCGATTCCCCTCTGGGGTACTATATTACTTTTAAAATCCCTTACAAATCATCGATTTGCAAGGGATTTTTGTATCTCAAGGTGTACAAAAGCCTTCTTTTTTAGCCCAATTCGGTCTTGGAAGAATTTCGTAATTTTATAAGTGCAGATTGCCACGCTGTTGGAAAACGCTCGTTGGTAGGGACGTGGTATGCCACGTCCGCATAAAACACTGGTATCCAACATGATAATCATTATCAGAATGTGGCCTCGGCATGCCGCATCCCTACCGCCAAAAATTCTTGAGTCCAACGCGAAATCCGAAGCAAAACACCAGCCAGAGCGGTAATACCACTCGTCTATGGGCAACTGCTTGCCAGGGAGCAGTAAGGCGAGTCTGCTGGCGGAGAGCCCGATCTGCGGGATCTGCGTGAGTTTCAAACCAACATGGAGGCGACACCACCTGCCAGAGCGGTGAAAGCCGCTAAGCTCTCTCGCATAGGCGCAAAAAATAAGGTGCATACCACGCGAATGGCGATGCACCTTATTATTTATAGTATTAAGTTAGAATTACTTATTTTTCTTTTTGTTCTCGCTGTTTGTGATAGCGTAAGCTGTAGGAGCAGCGATGAACAATGAAGCGCAAGTACCGACGATTACACCAAGCATCATTGCGAATACGAAGCTGCGGATTGATTCACCACCGAGGATGAAGATCACCACAAGCACGAGCAATGTAGAGAGTGATGTCATCATTGTACGAGCAAGAGTGCTATTCAATGAGTTGTTGAATGTAGTCTTGTTGTCTTGCTTTGGATAGAGTGTGCGGTTTTCACGAACACGGTCAAACACAACCACAGTATCGTTCACCTGATAACCGATAACGGTAAGGATAGCGGCGATGAATGTTTGGTCGATTTCCATAGAGAATGGGAACATACCATACAAGCTGTAAACGCCGATGATGAAGAACGCTGTGAATGCTACGGCTGCCAATGCACCGAGAGAGAACGCGATGTCGCGGAAGCGGAGCAAGATATAGAGCGCCATGGCGATGAGTGAGAAGAGAACTGCCAAAACAGCCTCACGAGTCATGTCGCCTGCGATGCTTGGACCAACCTTTTCTGACTGCACGATACCAACCTCTTCGTTTGCTTGGCTGAAGTCTTCAACGCTCATGCCTTCAAGTTCGCTTTTGCAACCCTTATAAAGGATATCAGCAATCTTGTCGTCGATTGATTGGTCGTTAGATTCGATCATATAGTTGGTAGACACACGCACCTTAGTGTCGTTATCGATAGTGATAACCTTAACGTTAGCGTCGCCAAACAATGGTTGCAACTTTTCTTGCAATTCCAATGTGCTCACTTCATGAGGGAATTGAATCACGAAGTTGCGACCACCAGAGAAGTCGATACCGAGGCTCAAGCCGCGAATTGCCAAAAGCACACCTGCAATAAGAACTACAGCGCCAGTCACAGTACCGCTCTTTTTACGGTTGCCCATGAAGTCGAAGTTAGCACCTTGGAACCAACGGCGAGAGATCTTTGTTGAGAATGAGATGTTTTGGAAGCGCTTCTTTGAGATAATCCATTCCATCACGATGCGAGTAGCGAATACTGCAGTGAAGAATGAGCAAGCAATACCAATGATATAAGTGGTAGCGAAGCCCTTGATAGGACCAGATCCGTTGAAGAACAGAATGATACCTGTAATCACAGATGTCAAGTTAGAGTCGAAGATTGCAGAGAATGCGTTGCTGTAACCGTCAGCCACTGCTGCCTTAACGCCCTTACCTGCACGAAGTTCTTCCTTAGCACGTTCGAAGATAAGCACGTTGGCGTCTACTGCAGTACCGAGAGTAAGCACGATACCTGCGATACCAGGCAATGTAAGCACTGCTTGGAACGATGCCAAGATACCCAATGTGAAGAACAAGTTGAGCACAAGACCGAGGTTAGCGATGCAGCCAGGAGCGAAGCCATAACCCATAAACATGAAGCCCATAAGCAAGACAAGAGCCACGATGAATGAGTAGAAACCAGCTTCGATAGATTCCTTGCCGAGTGATGGACCGATAACGCTTTCACTTGCGATGTTTACGCGAGCAGCCATCTTACCGCTCTTGAGCACGTTTGCCAAGTCCTTTGCTTCTTCCACAGTGAAGTGGCCTGTGATTTGTGAGCGACCGCCTTCAATCACGCTGTTCACGTTAGGATAAGAATATACTTGTTCGTCGAGCACGATAGCAACAGCCTTGTTAAGGTTTTGTTGAGTTACGCGAGCCCATTGACGAGCACCTTCGTCGTTCATTGACATCGAAACGATGTTACCTTGCATATTGTCGAAGTCGCTTGATGCGTCAGTAACAACGTCACCACCAAGTGCTGGACGACCTTGGTTGGTCTTCAAAGCCACGAGGTTGAAGTAGCGTCCCTTTTCGTCGATAGACTTAACTGACCAGCGAGCCTTGAGGTTGGTAGGAAGCATTTGCTTAGCCTCCTTAGAGTTCATAATCTTGTTTACAAGAGCAGTGTCTTGCACGCTTACAGTACCGATAACTGGACCGCCAATCTGACCGTTAGCCCAAAGCAATTGTGCCAAAGGACGAACAGTGAGCTTTTCAGCCTTAGCAGGAGCAGCCTTAGCAGCGCTGTCAGCTTCAGCTACAGCAGCAGTGTCAGCCACAGCAGCATCTTCCTTTTCAACCGAGCCAGCAGTAGCATTGCTGAGTGATTGGAGTGAGTTTTGGAGGTCAGCGAGTGTATATGTCTCGAAGAATTCGAGGTTAGCAGTACCTTGGAGCAACTTACGAACACGTTCTGGTTCTTTCACACCAGGAAGTTCGAGAAGGATTCTACCAGTGTTTTCCAACTTTTGGATGTTAGGAGCCACAACGCCGAAACCGTCGATACGGGTACGAAGCACGTTATAAGAGTTGTCGACCATTGCAGAAACTTCCTCCTTGAGGATGCTTTCTACTTCACTGTCGCTCATACCTGGCTTAACCTTCTCCACATTGCGGAAAATCTGATACAAACTGCCATCACCGATTTTCTTGTATTCGCTCACGAATGCGCCAACGAAGTCTTTTTCGTCGCGGTGAAGTGAGTCAGTAATAGCGATTGCCTTGTTGAATTTAGGATCAGGATTTTGGCTTGACAACGCCTTGAGAATGTCTGGAACAGAAATCTGAAGGGTAACGTTCATACCGCCCTTCAAGTCAAGACCAAGTCCGAGTTCCATCTCACGAACCTGTTGGAATGTGCGCCAATTGAGATAAACCTTCTCATTAGCGATAGAGTCAATATACGACTTGTAGTAGGTCTTGTATGCTTGGTCTGACGCATCCTTGGTGTTTGCCATTGTTTGCGCATAAGCCTCGGCCTTGCTCTCATAGTGGTTTGACACAAATGAGAACGAAAGGTAGAAAATACATACTAAAACCAACAAAGCTGTAATGACTCTAATAAAACCTTTACTTTGCATAAGTTTGTTTTAATGTTTGATTATTTATTTATTATTAATTTCGTTTACGCACTTATTTCAAAATGCAAATATACATCAAATAATTCAAGTGAAAAACATTTCAACTCTATTTCCTTTAAAATTAATGTGGAAAGGCACATTCTGAACCTATTTATTACCACATTTACGGCCTAATTACCGATTTGGGGTTAACGAGCTTTTCAGCCCGATTTGCATAGTATTCTCCTTCGCGCCACTTCTTTGCTATGACAAGGATTTTTTGTACCTTTACGGCCATCATTACACATATTATTATCATATCAACGAAAATTCATCGACAGTGAAACTCGAGAAAACAGCATATTTCATCTTGATGGCGCTCTTGGCAACCACCCTATATTCGTGCGCCAACATTGGCCGTCCCGAAGGAGGACCGCGCGACGTGTTGCCTCCGGTGTTTGTCAACAGCACCCCAACGCCAAACCAACTGAATTTCAAAGGAGAAAAAATCACCATTGAGTTTGACGAATATATCCAGCTCAAAGACCACATGAAGAAAGTGGTGGTGTCGCCAGCACAGAAAAATATGCCTATCATACGCAGCCTCGGCAAAAAAGTGACCGTGGAACTGCGCGACACTTTGCTGCCAAACACCACCTATTGCATCGACTTTGCCGACTGCATACAAGACCTCAACGAGGGCAACCCTATCGACGGATTTTCGATAGCATTCTCTACGGGCGACGCCATCGACTCTATGCAGGTATCGGGCATCATGCTGCGCGCCCGCGACCTTGAACCTATGCAAAGCATTATCGTTGGTCTTCAGGAGAATCTTGCCGACAGCGCATTCTCTAAGGTGCCGCTATCTCGCATTGCCCGCACCAACGAATACGGGCAATTCACCCTGCGCAACCTCAAGCCGGGCCGCTACCATGTGTTCGGGCTCAACGACCTCGACGGCAACTACACCTATGCCCGCAGCGAGGACATGGCTTTCTTCGGCGATGTGGTGGTGCCTTCGTGCCACCAAGTGGAGACTACCGACACAATATTTAAATACAACGGCACCATCGACACCATCCAACCCGGATTGCACACCGCTTACGAGCCAAACGATATATTTCTCGCTATGTTCAACGAGAACTACCGCTCGCTTTATCTCAAGAAAAACGAGCGTATGGCTGACAACAAACTACACATTCTCTTCTCGGCGCCTACCGACACACTGCCTCGCCTGAACATGCTCAAGCCAACCCCTCAGCACAGCAATTGGTATCGCCTCGAACGCACTGCAGCCAACGACTCACTTATCTATTGGCTCACCGACAGCAGCCTCATCAAAAGCGACTCTATTCTCATAGAGACAAAATACTTACACACTGACTCTCTCGAAAAAATCTCTTGGAAAACCGACACGCTGAAATTTAACCTTCGCAAGAAGCAGAAGAAGAGCGCCGACAAGGCTTCGACAAGCAAGACCGAAGCCAAGAACAAGAGCAAAAAGAAGAAAAAAAGCCTTTTTGGCGTCCTACCTAATTCGGGCGACACAGAAGAGGAAGCCGACAGCACAAGCGGCACTTCGCGCTTCGACAGCATTCCGCCAATCAGCATGAAATTCGCCACGAACGTAGACTTCGGCAAACCACTGACAGTGACGTTCGACATCCCTATCGACTCCATCAACCAGTCGGGGTTGCGCCTGCTCGCGAAAGAAGACACCGTGTGGAACAAGGTTGACAAGCCCATCACGCTGGTCCCTTACGACTCGGTGGACATAATGCAATACAAAATCGACTTCCCTTTTGAAGCTGGCACCCAATATCGCGTGGAGGTGGATTCGATGAGCATCTACAACTGCTATGGCAATATGAACAAACCCGAAAAGGCCGAGTTTTCGATACCCGCCCTCGAGGAATACTCCAATCTGGAGATGAAAGTCAACGTGATTGGCAACGCATTCGTGGAATTGCTCAATAGCAACGACCAGGTGGTTGACACCGCCTCGGTGGTGAAAGGCAGCGCCGTGTTTGAAAACGTGAAACCTGGCACCTACTATGCCCGCATGGTGCTCGATGTGAACGGCAACGGCAAATGGGACACCGGCAATTACGCCCTTCATCAGCAACCCGAAGACGTATTCTACTATCCTAAGAAACTGGTTCTTAAAAAGAATTGGGACGTAGAGCAGACTTGGGATGTCTATCAACTCGCTGTGGACAAACAGAAACCTGAGGAAATCAAGAAAAACAAGCCAAAGGACCGCAAGAACGACACCAAGCGCAAGAAGTCAGACGACGATGAAGACGAGGATGAAGAAGGCGTAAACTGGGGCGTTTCGGGCTTTGAACGCGACAACAACAGCTATTCGGGCAATCGCTACAACGACGCGCGCAACCAGCTACAACAGCTGAACCCAACACGCCGCTAAACCCAGTCGTACAAGCCGAACATCTTCAAGCAAGAACCAAATATCAAAAATGTTCAATTTTTCCCTAATAATTGTCGAAACCACCCATTTAGGCAATTATTAGTGTTCTATGCGCCTCATTCGTCGGAATATCTGTCTATCTTTGTGGTGAACAACAATCCACAATATGACGAATAAGGCAACAATGTGACCAACCGTTACTTCGAGAAAAACCACGAGAGACAGACCAACATACAACTGTCGCACACCTCATCGGAAACGATTGACAAAGGAATGCCTCTGGTCATGGCATCGGACTTGCCCTGTCGAAGGAGATAATCAGCAAACTGGGCGGGAAGCTATCCGTAAGTTCAAAGGTTGACGAAGGCACTTGCTTTGAGGTGATATTTTAACCCAATTCGGGCATTAGGCCGTAAATTTGGTGATTTTTCTACCGCTTGGAGTCTTTCGGAATTAACGAAGCGCAGATATTTTTTTTACGCTTGCGATTTGTGTTTAAACTTCTTCACCTCGGCAGCCAGCATCACCATGGCAAGAATCGACGAAACCAAGTCGCTGACGGGCATACTATACCACACGCCTTTCACACCAAAGTAATGTGGCAATATCAATAAGCATGGTATGAGAACAATCACTTGGCGCGATAGCGACAGGATGATTGACTTGTGCGCCTTGCCTATGCTTTGGAAGAAGTTGGCTGTTACCATTTGTATTCCCACTATCGGGAATATCAGCACCGCTACGCGTAAGCCAAATTCTGCCAGACCAATCAACTCGGCATCGGTGGTGAATATCCTCACCACTTGCTCTGTGAAGAACATAAACACCAAGAATCCAGTGGTAGTGACAATAGTGGCTGCCACAAGTGTGCGCTTGAGCACGTCGGCAACACGATCGTATTGCTGCGAACCATAATTATAGCCACATATCGGCTGCATAGCTTGATTGAATCCCACGCATATCATCACCACAACAAACACCAGACGATTGACAATGCCGAAAGCGCCTACCGCCAAATCGCCGCTATATCGCACAAGTCCGTGGTTGATGAGCAGCACCACAAGGCACGCCGCAAGGTTCATCAAAAATGGCGCCATGCCTATAGAGAACGAGTCGTTGATAATGCGACGGTTCGGGCGGAATATGCCTCGTTTGAAGTGCAACAATTCGCCCTTGCGACTGAACAGCCACAGCTCCCACACCAGCGACACTATCTGAGCAAGCACCGTGGCAATAGCAGCACCGCGTATGCCCATATCAAAGCCATAAATGAATATCGGGTCAAGAATGGTGTTTAGCACCACAGTGGCTATTGTGGCACACATCGCCTGCTTGGGGTGTCCCGACGAACGAAGCATCGCATTCAGGCCCATATAGAGGTGTGTAATCACGTTACCGAGTATGATTATCTCCATATAGCCGCGGGCATAACCAATAGTGGCCTCACTACTGCCGAAGAACACAAGAATCGGATCGAGATATGTCAATGCCACCACCGTGAGCAGCAAACCGAGAACAACATTCATAGTCACACAGTTGCCAAGCACACGCTCAGCGGTGGCATAGTCTTTCTGACCAAGGCGCACCGACACGAGCGTTGCGCATCCCAAGCCCACCAAGGTGCCGAATGCTGCCGATAAATTCATCAACGGAAAGGTGATAGCCAAACCAGAAATAGCCAACGGACCAACGCCTTGACCAATAAAAATGCTATCTACCATATTATAAAGCGAACTTGCCGTCATGGCTATGATTGCCGGCACCGCATATTGCATCAGCAGTTTACCAATCGGCTCTGTGCCCAACGCTGTTGCACCGCTCTTTACATCTGTCATAATCTAACCTACTATGATATTAATCTTTACAATCTTTTTTCGGAGTGCAAAGTTACCAACATTTACCGTCTCGTGCAATATATTTAAACCATTTAACCCAATTCGGACATTAGGACTTAGAGAATTTCGGATTTTTAGAAGTGCAGATTTTGATTGATTTTTAATACGAGCTAAGCCCCACCAAAACTCCACTACACTCAACAAATAAGGCTGAGCAACCATCTGGAAGCACAGCCTATATCAAGTTTTGCGATATTTATGTTTAGTCTTACTGTTTCACATTGTCGATTTTCAGATAAGTAGGAGCAGCGCTACCTGTCTCCACTCTCAGATATATACCCTTATAACCCTGTGATTCTGGCATATAATCGTCTTGCAGGCGGAATGAAACCATTCCCTTGTTTTGCTGAACCTTTGAAAATTGTTTGCTCACCTTTTGACGCAACTCCAAGTAGAGATATCCCTCAGGCACGTTCACGCCAGAGTAGAGGCTTGGATCTGGAGCAACGAGCGAAAACTCATTCTTAGCCTCAGAATTCACATAGTATGATGCCATCAAGTCGAGCCACTCGCCTTGCAAGTGAGTGTCGGTCTTCTCCACAACCATAGGCTCCTCGCCAAATGCGGCAAGCTCTTCGGCAGTAGACGCTGTCTTCACGCCAAAGTTTGTGTTAGCTATAGAGATAGCAGCGATGTTTACCACCTTGTCAAATCCAGGCACCACCTTCTCTGCATCACTATAGTATAGCAACGCACGGCAGCCAACATAATTTTTTATTGGCATTGTGGTAGGCACACCGTTTGCAAGCAAACGACCTCTCGCACCAGTAAACCACACTTGTGCGCCATCTTCTGATGCACCGATAGTGACGATGTCCTGATAATATGTAGGGTTTTCGTTCTTTCCTGTGTCAAGACACGATGTTGCCATAAATGCAACCATTACGATTGCAAATATCTGCATCAATTTTGTTTTTAGACTTTTCATGTTCGTTTATACTTTATGTTTGGAATTTTTTTTTGCTTTGAAAACTATGCAAAAATATAAAAGATGAAATAAAATTACAACACCGATAAGAATTATTTTCCAGAATAAGACAGTTTTTTCATCTTTTCAGCACCTACCACCAACAAAATAGATTAAATTTGCATTATACATTAGATATGGCTTATTGCCTACTTGTTAACTACGACTACACTAACTTATGAATACAGCAGATTTTATTATCAACGAACATAGCACGGTGCTTGACGCACTCAATCGCCTCAACAAACTATCGGGCGGAGCAATGACCCTTTTCGTGTGCAACCAAGACGGCCAACTCCTCGGTTCTCTCACCGACGGCGACATCCGTCGCAGCCTAATAGGCGGTCACCAACTCACCGACGAGGTGCGCAGCATCATGCACAGCCCGTGCGTTACATTCTGCGGCGAAAAAGTGCAAGTCACCGACGTGAAGCGACTCCGCGACAAGAAAATCACCCTTGTGCCGCATATCGACGCCGATCACCACATCATCAACATCTACGACTTCAATCGCCTGCGCTCATTGCTGCCGATTGACGCCGTGCTGATGGCTGGAGGCAAGGGCGAACGCCTGCGTCCGCTCACGCTCGACACGCCAAAACCGCTGCTGAAAATCGGCGAAAAGTGCATTATCGACTACAACATTGAGGCTCTTGCCCGCAATGGCATCAACCACATATCGGTGACAACCAACTATCTCGCCGAGAAAATCGAGGAGCACTTTGCCGAACCTGTGGCTGGCGTGAAGGTAAACTGCGTGAAGGAGCCTTATCGCATGGGCACCATCGGCAGCCTCACCCTGGTGAAGGAGTTTTACAACAACACCGTTCTGCTCATGAATAGCGACTTGCTCACAAGCATCAACTTTGAGGATTTCTATCTGGCACACATCGAAGACGGTGCCGACATGACTGTGGCAAGCGTGCCATATATGGTTTCTGTGCCATACGGCATATTTGTGCTCAATGGCAATCGCATCCTCGACGTGGAAGAAAAGCCAACCTACAACTACTACGCCAACGCCGGCTTGTATCTGATTAAGCGCAGCTGGCTCGACATCATCCCTCGCGGCGAATATTTCGACGCCACCCACTTTATGGAGGCAATGATAAACAAGGGCGGCAAGGTGACACACTTCCCTATCGAAGGCACTTGGATTGACATCGGTTCGCCAAACGACTATAAGCATGCCCAAGACCTTATGAAGCATCGCAACGGTCTAAGCCAACTCTAAGCGTGGCACGCAATTTGCCTATTTTAGATAAATATTGTAACTTCGCATTTGCGCTTATCCCCATCTCCACCAACACATATCACTCACTAAAGGCATACACTGAATTATGATAGAAATCAAAAATATCAACAAAAGTTACGGCTCTCTGCAAGTGCTGCGCGATGTGTGTGTGGATATACATCAGGGCGAAGTGGTGTCGATAGTGGGTCCGAGCGGCGCTGGCAAAACCACTCTGCTGCAAATGATTGGCACGCTCGACCGTCCCGACAGCGGCTC
>CAJLWM010000064.1 GCA_905210415.1 uncultured Prevotellaceae bacterium | reverse complement strand
ACTCCTGTGGCTGCTGCCACTATGCCTCCTGCAACAGATTTCAGCAAGAGCGACGACAACGACGATCTGCCTTTCTAAGCAAATTAGCATAAACGAATTCATCAATGCTGCCCCTCTCGTTGAGCACACACTCAGCACTCAGGGCAGCATTGCTCATTTTCTCAGATTCACCACCATGCAACCCGAACAACTCATAATCATAGCCACACTCACCATCGGGGCCAGTTTTGTGCAGCGCGTGAGCGGTTTCGGTTTTGGCATCTTCATCATGACGATGCTACCATACCTAATGCCGTCGTACGGCGAAGCCACTACCCTATCAGGGCTTCTTGCCTCGGTAACATCGCTCTTTGTGGTGATAAGAATGCACCGCCACATCGTATGGCGCAAGCTATGGACAATTCTCGGCGCATTCTCCGTGTTCTCGTTTTTCGCCGTGGCACTGGTTTCCACACTCGACAATCATCTGCTCAAGAAGATTCTCGGCGTGATACTCATCTTGGTGAGTATATATTTTCTATTTCTGCGTTCTCGCATCTCGCTTAAACCCAGCACGCCCGTGCAACTGAGCATGGGCAGCCTCTCTGGCCTCATGGGCGGATTCTTCGGTATGCAAGGACCTCCAGCCGCACTATATTTTCTGGCAGCCAGCAAAAGCAAAGAGGAATACCTCGCGCTCTCGCAAATCTATTTTTTCTTGGGCAACATGGTGATGACCGCTTTTCGCTATGGCAACGGCCTCTTCACGCTCAACGTGGGCAAAGCATTCGCCTGCGGAATCTTGGCCGTGGGCATAGGCGCATGGCTTGGCAGCAAAGTGTTTAGCCTGCTCTCGCAAACCAGCCTGCAACGCATAGTGTATGCCTACATAGGCATCAGCGGCATAGTGGCACTTGCCATATAACTAATGTGTCAAAAAAATTTCATTCATTGTCAACAAAATAGTATTTTTGCAACGTATAATTAATTAAACGATATTATAAAAAAAAATGAGCAAAGCAACTATCTCCGACGCCGTTAAATATATTGGCGCTGACGACACCGACCTCGATTTGTTTGAAGGTCAATATATCATCCCTAATGGTATCTCCTACAACTCTTACGTTATCCTCGATGACAAAATCGCAGTGCTCGACACCGTAGATGCCCGCAAAACCGATGAATGGTTGGACAATCTTGAAGCAACCCTCTGCGGCAAGACCCCCGACTACCTCATCATCAACCATATGGAGCCCGACCACGCAGCAAACGTCAATCTCCTTATGGATAAATACCCTACTCTCACTGGCGTATGCAACCAAAAGGCAGCCGATATGATGAACCGCTTTTTCGGCACCGACTACAGCGGCCGACTGATGATTGTGAAGGAGCGCGACACCTTGGCGCTAGGCAGCCACACCCTGCAATTCTTCATGGCACCTATGGTTCACTGGCCCGAAGCAATGGTAACATTTGAGCAATCAGAAGGAATACTTTTCTCAGCCGACGCGTTCGGCAAATTCGGTGCTTTGTCGGCTCAGGAAGATTGGACTTGCGAGGCTCGACGCTACTACTTCAACATCTGTGGCAAATATGGCGCACCAGTGCAAACACTGCTCAAAAAAGCGGCTACACTCCACATCAATACCATCTGCCCGCTTCACGGCCCGATATTGAAAGAGAATTTAGGCTACTACATTTCATTATACAACATATGGAGCAGCTACAAGCCTGAGAACGAAGGCATATTCATAGCATATTGCAGCATGCACGGCAACACTGCCAACGCCGCCAACCGCCTGGCCGAAATCATCCGCAGCAAGAGCGACGTGAAGGTTTCTACTGCCGATCTCGCTCGCGACGATATGGCTGAAGCGCTCGAAGATGCATTCCGCTACGACCGCCTCGTGCTTGCATGCCCCACCTACGACGGCGACATCATGCCAGTGATGCACGACTTCTTGCAGCACCTCAAGGCTAAGAACTATCAAAACCGCAAGGTGGCATTCATCGAAAACGGCAGTTGGGCTCCTGTGGCAGGACGCAAAATGAAGGAAGCGATGCAACAGATGAAGGACATCACACTGGTAGACCCCGTGGTGACAGTGGAATCGACCGTCAAGGCCGACACCATCAGCCAACTCACCAGCCTTGCCGAAGCACTCATCTGATTTTACGGATTACACAATACATCAAGACCGAGGTTTCTATGCCCAAAGCATCACGAAACCTCGGTCTTCGTTATATAATGTCGTCTGCAATATTACAATCACCTGACAACAATGATTCTTCACTGCAATTTGTTCATAGCCTCAAGGATATCCACCAGCTCGCCGCGAATCGAGCGCAAGCGCTCCACCACCTCAAATCTCTTGTCAACATTCGACCGATTGTGGCGAATCTGCTCCTGAGCGGCATCAAGCTTCAGACCCTTCTCCTTCACAAGGTAATACACCTTGCGAATAGTCTCTATGTCCTGCGGAGTATAAAAACGAATATTTTTGGCATTCCTACGCGGTTTTATGATAGTAAACTGCTTCTCCCAGAAGCGCAAAGTGGAAGCAGGGACACCCAGAATCTCCGCCACATCGCCGATTTTATAGAATTTTTTATCTAAGTCGTTCACCACCATTTGCAAAAACCGTAATTATAGAGTAATTTTGTAGGCTAATATATAGCAAAGTTAAACAATTAGTTTAATTTTTTCAAAATTATACCGACAAATAAATATTTATTTTTCACATATTATATCAAACAATGCTTACAGCAAAAGAAATCAGAGAATCATTTATTGAATTCTTCCGCAGCAAAGGGCACCATATTGTTCCCTCTGCACCTATGGTCATAAAAGACGACCCAACACTGATGTTCACTAATGCTGGTATGAACCAGTTTAAGGATATAATACTGGGCAACGTAGCGATAAAGTGGCCTCGCGTATCCGATTCACAAAAATGCCTTCGCGTGAGTGGTAAGCACAACGACCTCGAAGAAGTAGGTCACGACACTTATCACCACACTATGTTTGAAATGCTTGGCAACTGGTCGTTTGGCGACTACTTCAAGAAAGACGCTATCGACTGGGCTTGGGAATACCTCACCGAGGTGCTCAAGATCAATCCAGAAAACCTCTACGCTACCGTGTTTGAAGGTTACGCACCAGAGGGCCTCGAACGCGACAACGAAGCTGCCTCTATCTGGGAAAAGCACCTTCCTGCCGACCATATCATCAATGGCAACCGCCACGACAACTTCTGGGAAATGGGCGAAACAGGTCCTTGCGGCCCTTGCTCTGAAATCCACATCGACCTTCGCAGCGACGAAGAAAAGGCACAAATCTGCGGTCGCGACCTCGTGAACCACGACCACCCACAAGTAATAGAAATCTGGAACCTCGTGTTTATGCAATACAATCGCAAAGCCGATGGTTCGCTCGAACCTCTTCCTAACAAGGTTATCGACACCGGTATGGGCTTCGAACGCCTCTGCATGGCTTTGCAAGGCAAAACATCAAACTACGATACCGACGTGTTCCAACCTCTCATCAAGAAGATTGGCGAAATTGCAGGTAAGACATACGGCGAAGACAAAGATTGCGACGTGGCAATGCGCGTAATTGCTGACCACGTGCGCACAATCGCATTCTCTATTGCCGACTCACAATTGCCATCAAATGCCAAGGCTGGCTACGTTATCCGCCGCATCTTGCGCCGCGCTGTGCGCTACGGCTACACATTCCTCGGCCAACGCGAAGCATTTATGTATCGCCTCATCGACACTCTCATCGAATCGATGGGTGAAGCTTATCCAGAAATCAAGGTGCAAAGCACCCTCATCAAGAATGTAATCAAGGAAGAAGAAGACAGCTTCCTTCGCACTCTCGAGACCGGTATCAAGATGCTCGACAAGGTGATTGCCGACACTAAGCAAGCTGGCAATCAAAAAATCAGCGGCAAAGACGCATTTGTGCTCTACGATACTTACGGCTTCCCTCTCGACCTTACCGAACTCATCCTTCGCGAAAACGGTCTTGAAGTGAACGAAGAAGAGTTTAACGAGGAAATGGCTAAGCAAAAGCAACGCGCCCGCAACGCTGCTGCCGTTGAAGCCACCGACTGGGTAGAACTCAAGGAAGGCGAAACAGAATTTGTGGGCTATGACCTCTTTGAAGTAGACACCGAAATTCTTCGCTACCGCAAAGTAAAGCAAAAGAACAACGAATACTATCAAATAGTGCTCGCCCGCACTCCTTTCTATGCTGAAATGGGTGGTCAAGTGGGCGACAAGGGTACACTCACTTGTGGCGACGAAACAATCGAAATCTTCGACACTAAGCGCGAGAACAACCTCCCTATTCACTTGAGCAAGAAATTGCCAAGCGACGTCACTGAGACATTCCACGCAGCCATCAACAAGAAAGCTCGCTTGGCTACTTCTGCCAACCACACTGCCACCCACTTGCTTCACGAAGCATTGCGTGAAGTGCTTGGCTCACACGTTGAGCAAAAAGGTAGCTACGTTGACTCTAAGGTGCTCCGATTCGACTTCTCTCACTTCCAAAAGGTGACTCAAGAAGAATTGCGCAAGGCCGAACGCATCGCCAACGAACACGTGCGCATGGCAATTCCACGCTGCGAACACCGCAACGTACCTATCGAAGAAGCTAAATCGCTCGGTGCTATGGCGCTCTTTGGCGAGAAATATGGCGATAAGGTGCGCGTGATCCAATACGGCTCATCAATCGAACTCTGTGGCGGTACACACGTTGACAACACCGGCAACATCGGCATGATTAAGATTGTGAGCGAAAGCAGCATCGCTGCCGGCATCCGCCGTATCGAAGCCATCACTGGCGAAGGCGTAGAAAATGCCATCTACGATCTCGAAGACACCCTCGGCAAGGTGCGTGAGTTGCTCAACAACACTCCTAACGTGCTCGTGGCTCTGCAAAAGTCTATTGCAGAAAACTCATCACTCCGCAAGCAAGCCGAAGAATATATGCGCGAACGCGTGAAGAATCTTGCTCAAAAGGTGCTCAACAACGCCATCGAAACAGGCGGCGTGAAGATTGCCTCACTATCGGGTCCTCGCTTGGCCGACGTGGTGAAGGGCGTAGCATTTGAGTTGAAGAACGAGACCAACGAAAAGGTGATATTCATCGCTGCTACCAAAGACAACGAAAAGCCTATGCTCACAGTGATGATTTCCGACGAACTTGTGTCTGACACTCTCAACGCATCTAAGATTGTTCGCGAAGCTGCCAAGTTGATTCAAGGTGGCGGTGGCGGCCAATCAGGATTTGCTCAAGCAGGTGGCAAGAATGCCGAAGGCTTATCTGCTGCTCTCGACAAGATGAAGGAAATCGTGCTCGCTAATATTTAATAGCACGACTTTATCCAAATAACATTTGGGGGAGAATGCCTGCATCGACAAGCGTTCTTCCCCATTTTCACCAAATCAATAGCGATTATTTTTACTCTAACGAAACCCTTCCTATCATGATCATTAAATCAGCAGAATTTGAGATATCAAATAGCGTAGTGAGCAAATGCCCTGCCACATCACTTCCTGAGTATGCCTTCATCGGCCGCTCCAACGTGGGCAAGTCGTCGCTCATCAATATGCTCACAGGCAGAAAATCTCTTGCCAAAACATCATCTATGCCTGGCAAGACTATGCTTATCAACCATTTTATTATCAATGGCGAATGGTATATCGTAGACCTCCCAGGCTACGGCTATGCACAACGTGGCAAGGACAGCCGCGAGCAACTGCGCAAAATGATTGAGGGCTACGTGCTACACCGCGAACAAATGACCAACCTGTTTGTGCTGGTGGATTCTCGTCACGCTCCACAGAAAATCGACCTTGAGTTTATGGAATGGCTCGGAGAGAATGGTGTGCCTTTCAGCATCGTCTTTACCAAGATGGACAAACTTGGCAAGGTGGCTGGCGGACGCAACGTGGCTGAATACAAAAAGCATCTGCTGGAGACATGGGAAGAGTTGCCTCCTATCTTTGAGACTTCTTCGGAAGACGGCCGCGGAAGGGATGAAATACTCGCCTACATCGCTAAAATCAACAAAAGCTTGAGCAACCAGCAAGAAATCTAAACGACACATCAGCCCATCACT
Source organism: uncultured Prevotellaceae bacterium (assembly GCA_905210415.1). Taxonomy (GTDB): domain Bacteria; phylum Bacteroidota; class Bacteroidia; order Bacteroidales; family Muribaculaceae; genus SFTJ01. The sequence continues at coordinate 4,819 of CAJLWM010000064.1, read as the reverse complement.
CAAGGGCTGAGAGCCATAAAACAAATCCGACTAATGTGTCACCAGGCACACCAGTCGGATTTCTTATTTTAACCCAATTAGATTATCGATTTGGGATTAATCGATATCTTTTGCTTCCCAGCCAAGAGCTGAAGCGCCAAGCACTGCAGCATCGCTTTCCTTGAGTTCTGATACCAAAACCTTCACGTCGCTGAAGATGCCAAGCACGTTTTTATACAACGCCTCGCGCAGAGGACGTAGCAAATATTCGCCCGACTTCGTGAGACCGCCAAACAGCACGAATGCCTCTGGAGCAGAGAATGCGCAGAAATCAGCAAGCGCCTTGCCAAGGATTTCGCCAGTGTATTCAAAGATTTCCTTAGCGATAGTGTCATCCTTCACAGCAGCATCATATACGTCCTTCGATGTGATTTCATCGATAGGAATGTTGCGCAACAAAGAGTCTTCCTTGCGGATTTCAAGGAATTCACGAGCAGTGCGTGCTACACCTGTTGCCGAGCAATAAGTCTCCAAGCAGCCAGTGTGACCGCAACCGCATTGACGTCCGTTGCTTGGCTTAACCACCACGTGACCAAGTTCACCAGCGAAGCCATTGTGGCCATACACCATTTGTCCGTTCACTACGATACCGCTACCAACGCCGGTGCCAAGGGTAATCATGATGAAATCCTTCAAACCACGAGCCACACCATAGGTCATTTCGCCAAGGGCAGCAGCATTAGCGTCGTTAGTGATGATACATTGTATACCGAAGCGATCTGTCACCATTTGTGCCAAAGGTATTGGGCTTGGCCATGGCAAGTTTGGAGCATCCTCAATCATACCAGTGAAGTAGTTGCCATTAGGGGCTCCGATACCTATACCCTGTATCTTATCTGTTGCATTGTTTTCTTGAATTAATTTTGAGAGTTCTTGATACAACTCTTCGATGTAGTCTTTGATATCAGCATGTTTGCGAGTCTTAATAGAGCTACTTGCCAATACGTTGCCGCGAGCATCAACAATACCGAAGCAGGTATTTGTGCCGCCCATATCAACACCAATTACATATGGTTTTGCCATGATCTATAAGTTTTAAATTATTATGAAGGTTTAGAAAATTTTCTCTGTCTTTTGGTTATTTCCACCTACAAAGTTATAACTATTTTTTATAGAAAAACGTATGCAAATCATTTTTTTTGCGCTTTTGCATAAAAAAAACTCCAGTGAGGATTGCATCACATAGCGCCTCTCTGGAGTAAATACGTTTTTTCTACAAATAATTACAAAGTGATTATTCAAGATTAAGCGATTACAAACTCAGCAATTACCCAAACCACCAAGAACACCAGACCGATTATCACAGCGGTTGCTGGAGCTTTATAGTCTGCCAAGAACATTTCATTCTTTGGTGTTGGCACATATTCTGGCTTCTCTTCTGCCACTGCTGCCTTGAAATCGTCAATCTCAACGCCTTGTTCTTCTACAATCTTCTTCATATATAGTAGGTTTTATTGTTTTCTGTTTGCAAAGATAGTGTAAATTGGGCGCATAACAAAATCAAAATCCGTCGACTTTTTCATTAACCTATTTTATTTCATCGATTGTGACACAGAAAATTATTTTGTAAGTTTGTAGTAACATTCAAAAACAAAAACTGTAGCATTATGAAAATAGTAATTCTCGATGGTTACACCACCAATAGCGGTGACCTCTCGTGGGATAGCATCAAGCAACTCGGTGACCTCACCGTGTATGACCGCACAAGCAACGACCAAATCATCAATCGTTGCCAAGATGCCGAGGCGGTTCTCACCAACAAAGTGATTTTAACTGCCGAAATCATCAGCGATTTGCCAAAACTCAAATACATCGGAGTGATGGCTACTGGCTACAACGTGGTGGACATTGATGCGGCACGAAGCCGTGGCATAGTAGTGACCAACGTGCCTGCATATAGCACCGCTTCGGTGGCGCAATTAGTGTTTGCCCACCTGCTCAACATTGCCAGCCAAGTGGCGTTGCACGACAGCCAAGTGCACGAGGGCAAATGGGTGAATAGCGTGGATTTCTGTTTCTATGCGGCTCCGCTCATCGAGCTCGATGGCAAGCAAATCGGTATAGTAGGTTTGGGCCAAATCGGTTCTGCCGTGGCTCGTATAGCACAAGCAATGGGCATGAAAGTGGCTGCCTACACATCAAAAAGTCAAGAGCAACTTGGCGATGGCATCACTACGATGAGCCTTGAGCAACTTTTTGCCACAAGCGACGTGGTAACTCTGCACTGCCCTCTCACGCCTAACACAAAATACATTGTCAACGCCGAGCGTCTTGCCACAATGAAGCCAAACGCCATCATCATCAACACTGGCCGCGGACCGCTCGTCAACGAGCAAGACCTTGCCCACGCCCTCAACAACGGCACCATTGCTGCCGCTGCCGTAGATGTGCTTTCGTGCGAACCGCCTAAGGCCGACAACCCTCTGCTCACGGCAAAGAATTGCCACATCACTCCTCACATAGCATGGGCAAGCCAAGCTGCACGCACTCGCCTGATTGCCACCCTTGCATCTAATCTGCAAGCTTTCATCAACGGCAACCCTGTGAACAACGTGGCGATATAACAAACCCTTCGGATTTTAGCACACACAAAAAAGACATAACTCATTTCACACCACCTATGAAGCATCTGCACATTTTCAATCCCGACAACGACCTTGCCCTTGCCAGCGGCCTCGACTACTACACAGCCCCTCCAATGGCAGCCAAACTGGGATTAGACTTGCAGATGCTTCCTGCTTGGTGGGCTGATGATGGCGACAGCATTCTTGCTCTGCCATCACCTCAAAACGCACAATGGGCTGAGCATCTTCACGATGTTTTCGGGATAAACATCGATTTAATCGACAAAAACCACCTACAAAACCACACTTTTCACTATCGCCCGTGGGGGTGGAATCTGTCGCTTCGCAACCAACTGCTGAGTTGCTGCGTACCCGAAGAGCATCTGCCTCAACGCGCCGACATTAAGAACTGGCGCGAACTGTCGCATCGACGCGTCACGATACGCATTCATCGAAGAATTTCGCAACTATTAGGCTCACAGCCATGCCCAACACCGCAAGAATTTTTCTCGTTTCGTGATGTGGAGCGATTCAGCCTTGAGCATCCGCGCTGCTTCTTGAAAGCGCCATGGTCGAGCAGTGGCAAGGGCATTTTCCGACCCACCGGCACCGACAATCTCACGTTCTCATATTGGGCAAACGGCATATTGCAACGGCAAGGCTCGATTATCACCGAAGAAGCCATGAACAAGACAATGGACTTCGCAATGGAATTTCGCTGCTCCAAGCGAAAGGCCGAATTTGTTGGTTACAGCATCTACAGCAACAATCAGCACAATGCCTTCAACTATGGTTTGGTGGCCAACGAGGATGTGCTTCACCAGAAATTATGCGATGAAATCGGCAAAAACGGCAACGAACAAATCAATCGCATCAAGGCCGCACTCATCACCACACTCAACGAAGTTGTGGCTCCCTACTACGATGGATTTCTTGGCATTGACATGCTTGTTTTCCTCGATGATTCCGAGCAAAAGCACATCAACCCTTGCGTGGAGATGAATCTGCGTTGCACGATGGGTGTAGTGACAAGCATCGTGGGGAAGCGCTTTTTCCACCCTCACAGCATCGGCCGTTATCACGTGGAATTCCGCAAAGCGCCTTTTGATATCAGCGCCTACATGCAGCAAAAAATCAGCGAACAACCACCGATCGTGGAGACAATCAACGGACTGCTCAAAATAAAATCGGGCACCATTCTCATGGCACCCGTTTATCCAGATTCACGCTATTGCGCCTACATCGAAGCGCAGTCAATATGATTTCAGTTCTTCATAAAGTCGCTGCACCGGCAATCCCATCACATTATAGAAACTGCCGTTGATGCCACGCACACCCACCGAGCCAATCCATTCTTGTATGCCATAGGCTCCCGCCTTATCGAGCGGGCGGAAATTCGCCACATAATACTCGATTTCATCGGCAGAAAGTGGTGCAAATGTCACGTCGGTAGTCACATGAAACGAGCTCATGCGCTGCGCCGTGTTGATGGTTACACCAGTTATCACCCTGTGCGTCCTGTCCGACAACTCCGCAAGCATACGGCATGCCTCTGCCTCATCGGCTGGCTTACCATACACCTTGCCATCGAGCAGCACAATAGTGTCGCTCGTAATCACCAATTCGTTGTCGGCTATCAGGCTCTTATACGCCTCACCTTTCTTCTGAGAGATATATTGCGAAATCATCTCCGGCTCCATATCGTGCGGATAACTCTCATCCACATCGTTCAGTGCACACACCTCAAACTGCACGCCAAGTCCGGCGAGCAACTCTCGGCGTCGCGGCGAATTGCTTGCAAGCAACACACGATACTTTTTAAGATTTTCCAACGGTTTCATCGCACAAATACCATCATTTATCACCAACCGAAGGCGTGCTTATCGTCGAGCCATGCGCCCTGCACCTTCATCACTTGCTCAAGCACATCGCGAGCCACGCCGTGGCCGCCAATGCAATGTGTGACATATTTCGCCACCTCTATCGCTTCGGGGGCGGCATCAGCTGGAGCCACAGGTAAACCCACCTCGCGCATGCAATGCAGATCGGGGATGTCGTCACCACAATATGCCACCTCGGCAGGCTGCAATCCGTTATCAGCCATCCACTGCTTGAGCACAGGAAGTTTCACAGCCACGCCCATAAACACGTCGGTAATACCCAAGCCGCGATAACGCACATCTATAGCCTTGGTGTTGCCGCCAGTGAGTATGGCG
>CAJLWM010000063.1 GCA_905210415.1 uncultured Prevotellaceae bacterium | reverse complement strand
CCGAAAGACTCCAAGCAGTAGAAAATTCTCACATTTACGTCCTAATGACCAATTTGGGTTAAAGCCCAATTAACCCCAAACCAGCCAACCGGCCGATTTGGGGTTAATCATTTTTTCTTAAACCCTATCGGGTTAAAAATTATAGGCTATCGATGCATAGAAGCCCCAATCAACCTTTCTATCGGGATAAAACCGCTCGAGCGATTCTGACTTAAACCGCAGATGACGCGACGAAGAATAAGCATCAAGCGACGAAGCACACACACCAAGCGCAATGTTAAACCTATCTGCGCGTATCATCACACCGGCTTTGCAATCTGGAGCGATCCATTGCCCGGCGCTCACGCTGATTTTCTCGCAATTTCCGGTTTCATGACCATGCGCATCCACATAGTTCACCCAAGCTTTGCGATATGGCACGAAGAGCATCACTCCCGGCTCGGCATACAAGCGCCACTCTATGCCTCCAGTGTTTAAAAGCATCGGCGTGAAAAACTGCACCGAAGGTCGAAGATACACATTAGTCTCTTTGCACGACCCGCCATCCATCCTCCAGCCATCGCCCGAAGGTTTCGGGCCATCGACATACTGGGTGAACACACCAAGCGAGCCTCCCACGCCAACATAGGCATTCACCTTATAATGATAGGCAAAATCGATATAAAGCAAATCGCGGGTTGTGACCATACCTGTCAATTCCACATTGTGATGCATAAATTCGCCATCATCGTTTCGCTGAGCACGCGCCTGATGCGTATCGGTGCAGCACAGCATCACCGCCAGCAATAGGGCAAATCTCATGTATTTCATAATTCATCGTTTAACAGTTGACCTTCGATTTTTTTCGATATCTTGCGCCAATCCTTCGAGCGCAGATATTCCGCTATGACATCGGCATGTTCGAGGTTATGCATATCGCTTCCGAGGAAATCGCAAAACCCGTTATTGATAATCCATTCAGCAAGCCCCCTTGCCCCAGAGCCGAAATATCCGCTAAGCGACAACAGATTCACCTGAAATTTAGCACCGGCATTGTGCAACGTGCGCAAGCGGTCGTGGCGACACCCGTAATAATGATACCTCTCGGGGTGAGCAAGTATCGGCAAAAATCCCTTCAACTGAATGTCAAACATCAAGTCATCGAGCATCATCAACTCCTGCTGGAAGCTGTTTTCCAAAAGAATGTGGTTGCCAGGCAACGGAATCAACTTACCCTCATCGCGTTGGCGCATCCAGTAGTCATCCATACGATACTCCGCCGAATAGCACAGGTCGATGTCGATATGCTCAGCCTCAACGGCAGTCTTCAGTCTTTCAAAACCGGCAGCCAAGGTCTCAGGCGTGTTTTCAAACGTATTAGCTGTGACGTGCGATGTGAGGAAAATGCGGCAGATACCCATCTCCATTTCCCGGCTGATTAAAGCCAATGAATCCTCCACGGTCTTAGCGCCGTGATCCACTCCCGGCATAATGTGACAATGCACATCGGTGTGATAAAAAAGTTTTACATTATCTTGTTTCTTGCGAAAAAGTCCAAACATAGTGTTTCGTTTCTACCTATCCTATAATAATTTGTGATTTTTTGCGAAAATTATTTTTCCCGCTAAGCACAAATATACAAAAAAATTCATCATTTATACATAGGGAACCGCGACAAATCAACATTCTTAGCACCCAAATCGCACCATATTAGCACAAAATGGCACTATATCGCAATTTTGTGCACTTCCACCCAAAAGCTGTTCTTAAAGAATTTTTCAAAAACTACAATAAATATTCTCGCTCACACACACTTTTTCTAAAGTTAATTGTTATCTTTGCAATGACACGGCTTACAATGCTCTGAAAAGGGCAATTTTAGGCAAATACATTTTTAATTATACTATATTACATGAAAAAACTAAAAATCAGAGATTTGACCCTCCGCGACGGTCAACAATCACTATTTGCAACCCGACTTCCACAGTCGAGCATTGACGCTCTTTTACCTTACTACGAAGAAGCTGGTTTCTATGCAATGGAAGTATGGGGAGGTGCCGTTCCAGACTCTGTAATGCGCTACCTCGATGAATCACCATGGTATCGTCTTAAATCTATCAGCGACAAGATCAACGGAGACAAGCACAGATCTTATCTCACTGCTCTTTCTCGTGGTCGCAACCTCTTCGGTTATGCGCCTTATCCAACAAGTGTGATTGAAGGCTTCTACATCGAAGCTATCAAGAACGGCCTTGGCATCATGCGTATCTTCGACGCACTCAACGACCTTGACAACGTGAAAGAATCAGTAGAAATTATCAACAAACTCGGCGGCATTCCTGATGGCGCAGTTTGCTATACCGTTGACCCTAAAGACGACGGCGCAACTAAGAAGATTTTCACTGACGAATATTTCGTAGAAAAAGCTAAAGGATACGAAGCACTCGGTGCTAAGATTATCACAATAAAGGACATGGCAGGTCTTGTTAATCCTGCTCGCGTAGCCACTCTTATGCCTAAGTTGAAGGCTGCTGTGAATGTTCCTATCGACTTCCACACTCACTGTACTCCTGGCTACGGTTTGGCATCTTGCGTGATGGCTATCATGAATGGTGTTGACATCCTCGACACTAACATTTGGTGGTTTGCCGAAGGTTCTGCCGCTCCTGCTATCGAGTTCATCTACATCTTCGCTAAGAAACTTGGCGTAGAATTAGAGTGCAACATGGAGGCTGTGGGCAAAATCCGCAAAGAACTCTACAATGCTCGTAAGGGTCTTGCTGCTGTTGACCTTCACAAAGACAACTTCCCTAACGACTTCGATCCACTCAACGATACTCTTCCTGCAGAAATCGACGCTCAATTCGATAAGGCTATCGAAGCAGGCAAGAACGGCGACGAACAAGCTATGCTCGACGCTTGCCACGCTATCGAAGCCTACTTCGGTTTCCCAAAACCAAACGAAATCGTTAAGCACGCCGAAGTTCCTGGTGGTATGTATAGCAACATGGTGGCTAACCTCCGTGCTCTTGGCGCAGAAGACATGCTCGAAGAAGCAATGAAGCTTATACCTAAGGTTCGTCGCGATGCAGGTCTTGTACCATTGGTTACTCCTACAAGCCAAATCGTTGGTGCTCAAGCAGTAAACGTAGCCGTTGACCGCAAGGCTGGCAAGCCAGACTATTCTAACAAGTCTAAGCAATTCATCGACCTCGTTCTCGGTAAATACGGTAAGACTCCAGTTCCTGTTGATCCAGAATTCCGTATGCAAATCTGTGGCACTTCTGAAGAAACTCCTTACGACGTATCTTCTTATCAAGATCCTGAGAACCCAGTTCTTCCAGAATACGGCAACGTGAAATTGGCTAAGGACGAAAAGGAATTCTTGTTGCTTCAACTCCTTCCATTGCCAGCTAAGAAGTTCCTCGCTAACCGTCGTGCTGAAGAATATGCTGCTAACAAGGAAAATGCACCTGCTGGCGCAACAACTGCTGCTGCAGTTGACGAAGATGCTCCTATTACCGGACCAACTCTCAACGCTCCTATGGGTGGCACCGTTATCGAATTGCTCGTTAAACCTGGCGACGTTGTCACTAAGGGTCAAGCTGTGATGGTATACGAAGCAATGAAGATGCAAAACAACATCGAATCTGAAATGGCTGGTAAAGTGGGCCGCATCTTGGTTAAGCCAGGAGAAACCATCGCTACCGACCAACCTCTCATCGAATTCGTTGACGAAAACGCTCCTGCAGTAGAAGAAGAGGAAGACAACTCTAACGGCCCAGTGCTCAACGCTCCTATGGGCGGTACAGTGATCGAACTGCTCGTTAAGGCTGGCGACCACGTTAAGAAGGGTCAAGAAGTAATCGTCTATGAGGCAATGAAGATGCAAAACAACATCGAATCTGAAATTGAAGGCACGGTGAAGAAGGTGCTCGTTGCTGAAGGCGATGTGATTGCCGCAAATCAGCCACTTATCGAATTTAAGTAAATTCACATCTTATGCTTTGCTGGCAAAGCATAAGATACACTACAAATATTAATATTTTGGCTAACTGCTTTGCTTTTAGCCAAAATATTTTTGTTATTAGCAAAATTGTTTGTAAATTTGCAAGCCATTACGAGTAAAGCGTCCACCAAACGCTGATTTTTTTGATTAATAAATTAAACATTAGAATAAAAATGAAACAAGGTATCCATCCTGAGAACTACCGCGAAGTGGTGTTCAAAGATATGTCGAACGAAGAAATTTTCATCACTCGTTCAACAGTTGCTTCTAAAGAAACAATCGAAATTGACGGTGTTACTTATCCATTAGTTAAGTTGGAAATCACAAGTTCGTCACACCCATTCTTCACTGGTAAGCAAAAGCTCGTCGATACAGCTGGTCGCGTAGACAAGTTCATGAGCCGCTACGGCAACCGCAAGAAGAAATAAGCAGTCAAAACATGTTTATTTTGATTAACGATAAAAAAGCGTTTTCACCATTAGCGAAAACGCTTTTTTGTTTCTATACGTTATTGTTTAATATTACTTCTTGAGCGACTGCTCTTCTGCATCAACCTGCACCGCAGCAGTCACATCGGTAGTCTCGGCAGCGCTCGCTTCAGCCTGCGCACGCATCTTAGCGGCAGTGCGCTCTGCCAATGCAGTGATCACGCTTGTCACCACCATAGCAATGAGCGAAACACCCGTGGTGAGAAATATCAGCGCATTGTTGTCGATAGGCATCAGCAATGTAGCAAATCCCGCACACGCCACAATGCTCGGCAACACATAATACCATGCCGGCACCACCACTCGGCTACGGGCGAACGCCAAATAAAACATATAATACAATCCGCCAACTATCAGCAGCATCGCAAACAGATATTTCAGCAATCCAACGAAAACAGCAGCCTTCACCACTATCACAAGCCCAAAACTCAAACCGCCAATCACCGGAATGAGATTGTAACGCGGATTATATCGCACGTCGTTCTGAGGCACATTCACGAAAAGAAGCATAATCGTAGAGAACAACGATGGAGCCAAAAACAGCACACCAAGCGCTATGGTGACAAACTCAGCCATACGATCATCGTTATAGAAGGCAATGAGCACCACACCAAGCGCCAGCATCACCAGATTTGTCAAATAAATAGTATATTTTCCTTTCATAACCATAAAGAAGTTTTGTGATTTTAGTCTATAAAATTAGTCAAAATTACTTAGATAAGCCCATATCTAAAGTTTTTTTTGTAGATTTGTAATCTAAAATGGACAATAAGAAGAAATTATTAGTGGTCATAAACCCTATCTCTGGCTCTGCCCATAGAGAATATATGCCTGAAATCGTGGCAAACAACCTCGATTCAAGTATATACAACCACACTATACGCTTCACTCAAGGTCCAGGCCATGCCACAGAATTGGCAAAAGCCGCTATCAACCAGGGATTTTACGGCGTAATAGCAATTGGCGGCGACGGCACAATCAACGAAACAGCATCGGCGCTCATCAACTCTCCTGTAGCATTGGGCATTGTGCCCTGCGGCTCGGGCAACGGATTGGCACGCCACCTCACCATTCCCATCATCCCAGAGAAAGCGATAAAGGTAATCAACGAAAACCACGTTGACGACCTCGACTATTGCACCGTAAACGACACTCCTTTTTTCTGCACATGCGGCGTGGGATTTGACGCAGCTGTAAGCGAAAAATTTGCACAAGCCAAGCGTCGAGGCCCTATCAGCTACGCCAAAAATGCCATCCTCGAATACCTCAACTATCGCAGCGAGGAATACGTGATAAAAACTCCCAAAAGCGAGAGCACTGAGCACGCGTTTGTAATCGCTTGCGGCAATGCTTCGCAATATGGCAACAACGCATTTATCGCCCCTAAAGCGAGCATGCAAGACGGCTTGATAGACGTGACCGTGATTCACCCATTCAAGCCCATTGAGACGCCTATCATAGGCATACAACTCTTCACCAAGCAAATCGATAAAAACACCAATATCCACTGCTTCCGCACCGACGAGCTCACCATCTTCCGACCGAAAGCATCGGTGATGCACATCGATGGCGAACCAATCATGATGGAGGCCAACCTCAACATCAAATGCCACAAAGCAGGCATCAAAATATTCACGCCTGCCAACAGCAGCCGCTCTATTCTCACACCTATAGAGAACGGCTTCTACGACTTCGTCAATGCCGTGCGCACCGAGCTCGACATCTGACCGAAAGCCTTTTTTCACGCCTCACAACCTATCATAGCCCACATTTCCACCCCAAAAGCACCTTTTTGGGTGAATATCTTAACATCTTGAATAAATTGCGCATATTTTTTTGCATACAACGAAAATTTTCAGTAAATTCGCTTAAAACTAATTACATTCTTACAACCAAAAAAACACGCTCTTATGAGTTACTTAAAGTTTGATAAAAGCTTGATGATTAACCTGGATCAATCCTTGCCAAAAGAAATGCTCCGTACCAATCAGTCAGGCGCATATCATTGTACATCTTTGGTGGGATGTAACACCCGCAAACAGCATGGATTGCTCGTGATTCCTATTCCAGAACTCAACGACAACAACCATGTGCTACTATCATCGCTCGACGAGACAGTTATACAGCACGGTGCTCCATTCAACTTGGGCATCCACCAGTACAGTGGTAACGTTTTTAGTCCTAACGGACACAAATACATCCGCGAATATGATTGCGAAAGAGTGCCAACAACCACCTATCGCGTGGGCGGCGTGATTCTAACAAAAGAAAAGATTTTCATTTCTCACGAAAATAGAATCCTCATCCGCTACACCCTTGTAGACGCTCACTCTGAAACAATCCTTCAGTTCCGACCATTCCTTGCTTTCCGCGATGCCAACAGCCTATGCATGGCCAACAGCGTGGCAAGCACCGAATACGCCGAAGTGCCAAACGGCATCTCTACTTGCATGTATGAAGGCTACCCTACACTTTTCATGCAACTCAGCAAGAAGCCAGAATTTGTATTCCAGCCTAACTGGTATAAAGGCATCGAATACAACAAAGACCGCGAACGTGGCATCCCATACACCGAAGACTTGTATGTTCCCGGATATTTCCAAGTGAAAATCAAGAAGGGAGAAAGCATCATCTTCTCTGCAGGCACCGAGAAAGTCAACACTCGCCAGCTCAACAAGATGTATGAAGACGAGATTAAGACTCGCACTCCTCGCACAAGCTTCTACAACTGTATGAAGAACTGCGCAAAGCAATTCTATGTCACTAAGCCCGACGGCAGCCGATATATTTTGGCTGGTTACCCCTGGTTTAAGATTCGCGCCCGCGACGAATTTATTGCTTTACCTGGCACAACACTCTCTGTGCACCACCGCCCAGACTTCGAGGGTATTATGGACACCGCTCAAAAAGCGCTCAACGCATTTATCACCGAAGGAACCCTCGACCAGCACCTCGACGGCCTCGACCTTCCAGACGTGCCATTGTGGGCTATTTGGGACGTGCAACAATATGCTAAAGAAGCCGGCAACCCAGAGGCTGCAAGCAGATACGGCAAACTGGTGAAAGACTTGATTAAATACATCATCGATCAAAAGCACCCTTACTTGAAGGTTGCCAACAATGGCCTCGTAGCCGTAGACGGCACACAGAAGCCAATGACCTGGATGGATGCATCTCGTCCTGACGGTTCTCCTATCATCCCTCGCTCAGGCTTCATCGTTGAATTCAACGCTTTGTGGTACAACGCACTTCGCTTCGCGCAAAATCTGTTTGCAGACGATGTTGCTTGCATCGACGAGATAAAAATCTGGGAAGAACTCTCCGAAAAGGTTAAGCAATCGTTTATCGCTACATTCCTTAACGATTCTGGCTACCTCTACGATTACGTAGACGGCTACTACGCCGACCCAAGCGTTCGTCCAAATATGATTATCGCCGCAGGTCTCGATTATTCGCCACTCGACCGTCGCCAACGCAAGAGCGTGCTCGACTTCGTAACCCGCGAATTGCTCACACCTAAGGGTTTGCGCACACTTAGCCCTAACAGCTATGGCTACAAGCCCTGGTATCTTGGTAATCCTCAAGAACGCGAAGAAGCCTACTATCAAGGCAGCGCTCGCCCATGGCTTATCGGCTTCTATGCCGACGCCTACATCAGAGTGTTCGGCTTGAGTGGACTTTCATTTATCGAACGTCAATTGATTGGCTACGACGACGAAATGAGCCAAGGTTGTATCGGTTCGCTATCCGAACTATACGATGGCAACCCTCCATACACTGGCCGTGGCGCAGTGAGCTTCGCTGCAAACGTCAGTGGCGTGCTACGCGTATTGCGTATGATTAAGAACATCGATGACGAATCCATGAAACTACATTACTTACAAACAGTATGAAAGCATTAATGTTTGGATGGGAATTCCCACCTCATATCCTCGGTGGACTTGGTACAGCCAGCTATGGCTTGACCAAAGGCATCTACCAAAACGGCGATATGGATATCACTTTCGTCATTCCTCGTCCGATGGGCGACGAAGAGAAGACATTCGCTAAAATCATTGGCGCAAGCAATACCCCTGTGGTATGGCGTGACGTTAACTGGGATTATGTGCAACAACGCCAAGGCAACGTGATGGACCCTCAAACCTATTACGACCTTCGCAACCACATATATGCCGACTTCAGTTATCTTAATGTCAACGACCTTGGCTGCATAGAGTTTTCCGGAAAATATCCGCAAAACCTCATGGAAGAGATCAACAACTACTCAATAGTTGCTGGCGTGATTGCACGCACTGCACAATTTGATGTTATCCACTCTCACGACTGGCTCACCTACCCTGCCGGCATCCACGCCAAGCAAGTGAGCGGCAAGCCTCTTGTGATTCACGTGCACGCCACCGACTACGACCGTAGCCGCGGCAACGTAAATCCTGTGGTGTTTGGCATCGAAAAAGACGGTATGACTCAAGCCGACCACATCATCACTGTGAGCAACCTCACTCGCCGCACCGTGATTGAGAAATATGGCATCTCGCCCGACAAGGTTACTACTGTGCACAACGCTGTAGAACCTTTGCCCGACGACTACCTCAAAATCGAAAAGACCCCTCGTAAAGAGAAAATTGTCACTTTCTTGGGACGTATCACTATGCAGAAAGGTCCTGAATACTTTGTTGAAGCAGCAGCAATGGTGCTCAAAAAAGTGCACAATGTGCGATTTGTAATGGCTGGTGGTGGAGATATGATGGAGAAGATGATCAGACTGGCCGCTCGACGCGACATCTCCGACCGCTTCCACTTCATAGGCTTCCTACGCGGTAAAGAAGTGTATGAGATGTATCGAAACAGCGACGTTTTCATTATGCCTTCGGTGAGCGAACCGTTTGGTATCGCACCGCTTGAGGCTATGCAAATGGGCGTTCCGTCTATCATCTCTAAGCAATCTGGCTGTGCCGAAATTCTTGACAATGTGATAAAGGTAGACTACTGGGATGTAAACGAAATGGCCAACGCCATCTACTCTATCATCTCTTACCCTGCCATGTCGCAACAATTGCAGCAAAAAGGCCTCGAAGAGGTGGCTGGAATCGTTTGGAAGAAAGCAGGTGCAAAAGTAATCAACATCTACAAGAATTTGGTAAATAGATAATCACAACCACACATTAACACAACTAAAAACAATAATACAATGAAAGCAATCTGTTTTTATTTTAACATACATCAGCCTTACCGCTTGAAGAAGTACCGCTTCTTTGAAATTGGTAACGACCACTATTACTACGACGATTTCGCCAACGACGACATCATCACTCGCGTAGCGCACAACTCATATATCCCTGCTACTGAAATGCTGCTCGACCTCATCAAGGAGAACGGCAAGAAATTTAAAGTGGCATTCTCTATCAGTGGCACCGCTATTGAGCAATTGCAACAATACGTTCCAGAATTTATCGATAAGCTGAAAGAACTCGTGGCTACAGGATGTGTAGAATTTTTGTCAGAAACATTCTCTCACTCTCTTGCTTCTCTCTACGACATCGAGGAATTCCGTCGTCAAGTGGAAGCTCACGACACTCTCATCTATCAACTTTTCGGTCAAAAACCTAAGGTATTCCGCAACACAGAGTTGCTCTACGACGACGAAATCGCTACTTGGGTGGCTGGCCTTGGCATGAAGGGTATCGTTACCGAAGGCGCTAAGCACATCCTCGGATGGAAGTCGCCTAACTACCTCTACGCTTCGTCTTCAGCTCCTAAATTGAAGCTATTGCTTCGCAACAGCAAGCTCACCGAAGACATCACGGCAAGATTCAACAACACCGATTGGGAGTCTTATCCACTCACAGCCGACAAGTATATGGGTTGGATTGCTGCTCTTCCTCAAGAAGAACAACTCATCAACATCTGCATGAGCTATGAGACATTCGGCGAAATGATTCCTCGCGAAAGCGGTATCTTCGATTTCTTCAAGGCGCTTCCTAAGTATGCTGCCGACAACAACATCGAGTTTTGGACCCCAAGCGAAGCCATCTCTCGACTGAAACCAGTTTCTCAAATCTCTGTGCCATTCCCAATGACATGGTCGGGTGAAGCTCGCGATGCAAGCAGCTGGCAAGGCAACTTGCTCCAACAAGAAGCCCTCAACAAGCTTTATTCTGTAGCCGAACGCGTAAGCCTCTGCGAAGAACCAAGCCTCAAGGTAGACTTTATGCGCTTGCAATCAAGCGACCACTTCTTCTATATGAACACAAGCGGTCCTTACGCATTCAGCCCATATAGCACGCCTTACGAAGGCTTCACCAACTATATGAACGTGCTTTCCGACTTCATCGTACGCGTTGAAGAGCAATATCCTTTGTCAATCGAGGACGAGGAACTCAATGCGCTTCTCACTACAATCCGCAACCAAGCTAACGAAATCAGCGAATTGAACCGAGAAGTGGAGATGCTAAGAAACAACATCGTGAAGGACGACGAAGCACCTGTTGAGAAGAAAAAAGCTCCTGCAAAGCGCGAATGCAAGAATAAGAAAGCCACTACAAAGAAAGCTAAGAAAGAATAACCGAGTGTAATTAGGGACATTCAGTAAATAGTATAAAATTAGCCAACTAATTCATAGACAAAATG
>CAJLWM010000062.1 GCA_905210415.1 uncultured Prevotellaceae bacterium | reverse complement strand
CCCCCCCCCCCCCCCCCCCCGCCACGCCGCCCGACGAAGCAAGTTCGTCGGCATGTATCTTAGGCAACATTCCCCATTTGCTTGCAGCCTCAAGAATGCGCTCCGTTTCTTCTGGAGTGAAAAAGCCCTCGTCGCAGAACACGTCTACATAGTCAGCCAACTGCTCTTTACCAACCTCTGGAATCATCTCATTCACCACAAGGTCTACATAGTCAGGCTGCGAATATCCCCTACCCACAGCATGGGCGCCAAGAAATGTTGACTTCACCTTTAGTGGCGAAGTTTCCTTGATTCGCTTTATCACACGCAGCATCTTCAATTCGTCGGCCGTATTCAAGCCATATCCGCTCTTAATCTCAACACACCCTGTACCCTTTCGGATAATCTCATCCACGCGAAGCATGGCGCTGCGATAAAGGTCGTCTTCAGAGAGCGTATGCAGCAAGTCGGCAGAATTCAATATACCGCCGCCACGCTTGGCTATTTCGGCATAACTGAGTCCGCATATCTTGTCGACGAACTCACCCTCACGGCTTCCGGCGTACACTATATGAGTGTGGGGGTCGCACCACGACGGCATCACGGCTCCGCCTTCGGCGTCAATCACTCTGTCGGCAGGGATGCCTTCAGATGGCATTTCCGACATCTTCCCCCATTCCTTAAATCGAGAATCCTCTATCAGAAGCCACGCGTCTTGCAGGGTTGTAAACTTCTGCATCTCGCTGCCGCAAAGGCGCAGTTTATGCTCTGTGTCTAAACCTGCAAGAATTCCTATATTTGTTATTAACAATCTCATAAGCAATTATATTTCAAAAAATTTGCAAAACGGCTCACACTACTCGAACTGCCATAGCACCTATTTCCAATGTCAAAGGCACATGGATTGTTCGTGGAGTCTGAGCCGTCAAGAATCAACTAAACTATAAGTTATAGCGAGCAATAATTATTCGTAATCTCTCAAGAAATCAATCGAACGCTGAATATGAGGATACATCACCTCATCGTTTACGATAAACGGAACCACCTTTCTGTATTCTTCAAAGATAGCCTCAATAGCAGGTGATGACTTGAGCGGACGACGGAACTCCAATGCCTGTGCTGCGTTGAACAACTCAATAGCAAGAACTCTCTCAACGTTCAGAACAATCTTATACAACTTGATAGCTGCATTTGCGCCCATACTCACATGGTCTTCTTGACCCTGTGATGATGGAATGCTATCAACCGACGATGGAGTTGCGAGGCTCTTGTTTAAGCTGACAACCGATGCTGCAGTGTATTGCGCAATCATAAAACCACTGTTCAAGCCAGGCTTTGCAACAAGGAAACTTGGCAAGCCACGAGTGCCCGACACCAGTTTATAGATGCGGCGCTCCGAGATATTGGCGAGTTCGCTCAGCGCAATCGACAAGAAGTCCATAGGTTGTGCGATAGGTTCGCCGTGGAAGTTACCAGCAGAGATAATCAAATCCTCGTCAGGACAAACCGTAGGGTTGTCGGTAGCCGAGTTGATCTCAACATCGATAACTGACTTAACATATTCAATAGTATCCTTTGAGGCACCATGCACCTGAGGAATGCAACGGAACGAATATGGGTCCTGCACATATTCCTTTGGCTTTTCAACAATCTCGCTACCCTGAAGCAATTCGAGCATCTTAGCAGCAGTGTCGAGCTGTCCCTTGTGTGGACGAACCACGTGAACAGCCTTAGTGAATGGCGACAACAGTCCATAGTAAGCGTCGAGCGACATAGCGGCAATCTTGTCGGCCCAAGCGCTGAGTTTCTGAGCGTTGAGCAATGCCCATACGGCAAATGCGCTCATATTCTGAGTGCCATTTAGCAACGCAAGACCTTCCTTTGAAGCCAATTGTATTGGCTCCCAGCCATGTATGTTAAGCACCTTAGCACCGCTCATCACGTTGCCCTTATATTCCACTTCGCCAAGCCCCAATAGAGGCAAGCACATGTGAGCCAACGGCACGAGGTCGCCCGATGCTCCAAGTGAACCTTGCATATACACTACAGGATATATGTCGTGGTTGAAGAAATCAATCAAGCGCTCCACAGTGTCGAGTTTACAGCCCGAGTAACCATAGCTAAGCGACTGAATCTTGAGGAGCATCATCATCTTCACGATATCGTTAGGCACACGGTCGCCCACGCCACAAGCGTGCGACATCACAAGATTGATTTGGAGTTGCGCAAGATCGTCAGCGTCAACCGAAACGTTGCACAATGAGCCAAAACCAGTGGTCACACCATATACAGGTCTTGTGGTCTCGGCAATTTTCTGATCGAGATATTCGCGGCAGCGTACGATGCGATTGCGTGCGTCATCGCTTAGCTCCAATTTATAACCATTGTAAACAATCTCACCAATACGCTCTATGGTGAGGTGCTCTGCGGAAATTTTGTGTTTCATGTTTTATTTAGAATTTGTTAATAAGTTCATCATCAACAAGGTTAGGCATAGTAACCTGCAACCCAGGAGTTCGGAGCATCTCGCGCTCAATGCTGCTCATTGAGCCAGAGTTGCGAGCCCAACTGCGGCGTGCGATACCGTTGTTTACGTCCCAAAGGAGCATCTCGCGGATATGACGAGCAGAGTCTTCGCTGCCATCAACAGTCATGCCGAAGCCGCCGTTCACTACTTCTCCCCAGCCTACACCGCCACCATTGTGGATAGAAACCCATGTGGCACCACGGAACGAGTCGCCGATGACATTGTGAATTGCCATGTCGGCACAGAATTGCGAACCGTCGTAGATATTGCTGGTTTCACGGAATGGAGAGTCGGTACCCGAAACGTCGTGGTGGTCTCTACCCAGCACCACTGGGCGAGTGATTTCTCCACGCTTCACAGCCTCATTGAAGGCAAGCGCAATCTTTGTGCGGCCTTCACAGTCGGCATACAGGATGCGTGCTTGAGAACCAACCACAAGCTTATTCTTTCCAGCCTCCTTAATCCAGTGGATATTGTCGGCCATCTGACCCTGTATTTCCTCTGGCGCATTGTGCATAATCTCGGTCATCACCTCAGCAGCTATGCGGTCGGTGAGAGCGAGGTCGTCGGGATTGCCTGATGTGCAAACCCAGCGGAATGGTCCGAATCCATAATCGAAGAACATCGGGCCCATAATATCTTGAACGTATGAAGGATATTTGAAGTTTCCGTCTTCCTTGACGATGTCGGCACCTGCGCGCTTAGATTGCAGCAAGAATGCATTGCCATAATCAAAGAAATACATACCTTTTTCGGTCAAACGGTTGATGGCTGCCACTTGGCGGCGAAGAGATTCCTCAACCAATTCGCGAAATTTTTCAGGCTCTTCTGCCATCAATCTCTTAGATTCCTCGAGCGACACTCCCACAGGATAGTATCCACCAGCCCAAGGATTGTGCAATGATGTTTGGTCGCTACCCAAGTCTACATATATCTCCTCGTCGGCAAGTCGTTCCCACAAATCCACCACATTGCCCACATAAGCCATGCTCACGGTGCGCTTTTCGGCTACAGCCGTGCGTATTGCCGGGATAAGTTCGTCAAGGTTGTTGTGCAATTCATCCACCCATCCTTGTTCATAACGCTTCTCTGCAGCAAGAGGATTGATCTCGGCTACCACGCTCACCACGCCGGCAATATTTCCTGCCTTAGGCTGAGCGCCCGACATACCTCCGAGGCCCGATGACACGAAGAGCATTCCACTGATGTCATTGCGTGCAGGGTCTTTCTTCATCTGCTTACGCGCCGCATTGAGCACGGTGATTGTTGTGCCGTGAACGATGCCTTGCGGACCGATATACATATACGATCCAGCGGTCATCTGTCCGTACTGGCTCACGCCGAGGGCATTCATGCGTTCCCAATCGTCGGGCTTTGAATAGTTAGGGATAACCATACCGTTGGTCACCACCACTCGTGGAGCATTTTTGTGCGATGGGAAAAGTCCGAGCGGATGCCCCGAATACATCACGAGCGTCTGCTCATCGGTCATCTCGCTGAGATACTTCATCACAAGGCGATATTGTGCCCAGTTTTGGAAGATGGCGCCGTTGCCACCATACACTATAAGTTCGTGTGGATGCTGTGCCACAGCAGGATCAAGGTTGTTTTGAATCATCAGCATGATAGATGCCGCTTGCTCCGACTTATGTGGATATTCGTCGATAGGACGAGCATACATCTCATAGCGAGGACGATAGCGATACATATAGATGCGGCCATATTCGTGCAACTCCGCCATAAACTCTGGAGCGAGTGCCTCATGCAGATGCTTTGGGAAATAGCGCAATGCATTGCGCAAAGCCAAGCGCTTCTCATCTGGCGTCAATATGTCCTTACGCTTAGGAGCATGGTTGATGTTTGTATCGTATGGCATTGGTTCTGGCAATGTGTCAGGAATGCCCAATCTGATTTCTTCTGCAAATTGTTCTTTTGTCATAGCTTATTAATTTTCAGAATAATACAACGGTTCAAACAGTCGCTCCTTATCCCTTGATTATTTTTTCCACTTGTTCTGTAATCTCTTTCTCTTCGGCATTAGCCTTAGCGATAATCTCTTCTGCCTCGGCAATAAGGGCTTCAGCCTTAGCGCGATCCTTAAGCGATGCGGCATTGATCTTCACGTTCATGCCTGCGCCAATCACTGCGGCACGTGCTGCGAGAGCACCAACACCAGCGTCTGACACGCTATTAGGATTGCCCTCTGCCACCATCTGACGGCAAAGTTCAAACACTCTTGCCGATGCCTTCATTGTTTCCAATGGCACTTCCGACGCAAAGAGCGTAGCCTTCTGTATTGCCTCTGAGCGCAAAGCCTTCTCTTCGTCGGTTTTCTTTGGCATTCCGAATGCTGTCATGATACGGTTGAATGCCTCTGTATCTTCGTCAACAAGGTGGAGCAATTCTTCTTGGATTTCCATTCCGCGTTCTGCCCACTTTGCAAATTCATCCCAACGGTCGTCCCAACCTGGCTTGTGGCTCGACAAGTTTGCCACCATAGTGCCAAGTGATGCACCCAATGCACCCATATAAGCCGATACCGAACCGCCACCAGGAGCAGGACTTTCGCGTGCAGTCTCCTCAGCAAAGCCCTTCACTGTGAGGTCAACAAGTCGGTTTTGCTTCTTGTCGGCTTCGAGCATATATTCTATTACTTTTTCTTCAGGATTGAATGGGCGAAGGTCATCGAGGCCCATCGACTTGATGGCAATCTTCAGAAGGTCGGCCTTAGGAATACCAGCCGAGCGGTGTTGCTTTTCAAGGAAATACTTACCAGCCTCAAGGAGAGTGCGTTCTGGGATAAGACCGACAATCTCAGTACCAGTGACGCGAAGGCCTCTATTTTGAGCGCAACGGCACACTTCGTCAAATGCCACATGCAATGGAGTGACATTAATGTTTGTGATGTTCATCGACACCTGTGCGATGCCATATTCATCGATATACCATCCGATGGCTTTTGTGCCCTTCAATGTTCCCGGCTGCATTATCACATTGCCGTTTTCATCGAGTTTTTTCTTACCGGTGATAGGATTTCCCTCACGCACTGGTCTACCCTTTTCTCTCACGTCGAATGCAATAGCATTGGCACGGCGTGTAGATGTGCTGTTAAGGTTATAGTTCACTGCAATAAGGAAGTCGCGAGCGCCAACGGCGGTGCAACCAGTACGAGCCACCTGCTCGTCAAATGGACGTGCTCCGAAATCAGGAGCTTCATTTTCGTCGCCCACTCTCTCGGCAAGACCTTCATACTCGCCCTTACGGCATATTGCAAGATTCTTTCTTTCTGGCTTCAGAGCAGCAGCCTCGTAGCAATAACATGGCACTGAGAGTTCATCGGCAATGCGCTTAGCAAGTTTGCGGGCAAGCTCGGCACATTCTTCAAGTGTGATGCCGCTCACAGGAACGATAGGAAGCACATCGGTAGCGCCCATTCTTGGGTGCGCTCCATGGTGACGACGCATATCGATAAGTTCGGCTGCTTTTGCCACTGCTTTGAATGCTGCCTCAACCACTACTTCTGGTTCTCCCACGAAAGTCACCACTGTACGGTTAGTTGCCTCACCCGGATCCACATCAAGAAGTTTTACTCCATCCACCGACTCAATCATATCGGTGATTTGTTTGATAACACCCAAGTCGCGTCCCTCGCTGAAATTAGGCACGCACTCTACTATCTGTTTTTTGTTTGCCATATAAGGTTATGTTTTTATGTATTATGATATTGTTTTTGTCTGGTTTATGTTTTCATTGGCAAATATAATAAATATTTGCTGAATTGAGCAAATAATCCGCGTTTCCTGACGTCGATAAATTGCTCAATCCGCCCTATAGCCACTTACACCGCCACCAATAATAATCACTGCAAATAAGCCGATAATTTTTCGCGAAACTGGGCAATATATGGCAAAGTATGATTAAATTTGCAAAAGGAAATGCAGGTGAATTAACCTTTGCATAAATTAAACCATTGTGATGATAAATTTCTCAATCATATTAAGCCCGGTAGTATACGGGCTATTGGCATTTTCGCTGTTGCTCACAATAGCGATTGTGGTGTGGCATGCGCGTCGCTACAATGCCGTGCGTCGTTGCGCCGCGCAGTGCAACGAGGCTACAGCAGAAGAGAGCCTCGCTCCTGCCTCAGTAATCGTGTATGCCCACAACGATGCCGCTTGTCTGGAGCGCTTCTTGCCTTATCTGCTCAACCAGAACTACCCCAACTATGAAGTGATTGTGGTGAACGACTCTTCAATCGACAATTCGGCAGAAGTAATCTCGCAGATGCTCACCCAATACAAAAATCTTCGTCAGACATACATACCAGAAGGTAGCCGCAACGTGTCGCGCCGCAAACTGGCTATCATGCTTGGCATCAAAGCCGCTAAAAACGAATTGATTGTGGTGACCAATGCCAACTGCTGCCCTGCCGGACCAGACTGGCTGACACTGATGTGCCGCAACTTCAATGATGACACCGACGTGGTGATTGGCTACTCACGACCAAGATATAAGAAGGACCACAAGTTTGGCAAAAACTATCGCGTCTACGACAATGTCACCGACTCGGTGCAATACCTCTCAAGCGATATCAATGGATACCCATTCCGCGGCACCAACGACAACCTCGCTTATCGTCGCAGCTCATTCTTTGCCAACAACGGCTTTCACCGCTCGCTCATGTTGCACTATGGCGACGACGACCTATTCATAAGCGAAATCGCCAATGCCGACAACACACATGTGGAACTAAACGAAAACGCAATGATGACAGCATACCACGACAATTACAAGGCAGTGCACGCCGAACTGAAGCTTCGTCACGACTTCACGGCTAAACGCCTGCGTCGCTGGCCATTCATCTCATCATCGCTGATATCATGCTGCCAATACCTCAACGTGGCTGCATTGGCTACTGCGGTTGCCCTTGATTGGCACAATCTGTTCACCATAGCAATAGCATTAGTGCTATTCGTTGGTCTATGGACTACGCTTATCATCCTATTCCGTGGCAATGCCAAACGACTGAAATCGCCTAAACTGCATTTGGGCATACCTTTCTATGCTTACATCCGCCCTGTGGTGAATGCGCTTTACAACATCCGCGGATACAGAATGCGTGAGAGCAACTTCACTTGGCAACGTCTAAAATGACAAATATTCAACACAAATCTACATATTATTAGCAAAATCACACCTTTTGGGCAAAATTTCAAACAAAATATCCTCAAACTACAACAAAAACTATTTACCTTTGCCTAAAATTTTAAAATACCATTTTATGAAAAGATTTACATTCTTAATGTTAGCGGCAGCAATTGCCGCAGGAGCAAATGCCGAGTACACCACTGAAGGCAACAAAGAAGTGTTCACCTTTAAGAAACTTAGCGAAAGCATACTCACTGGTGTGACTTACAACGACGGCGTTTACACCGTACCAAACAGCATCACTATTGCTAATGGCGACACCTTGCGCATGGAAGATGGCGACATCGTGAAGCTCGGTGGCGGCGTTCGTATCACCATCGAAGGCTACGCCGACCTAACTCCTGCCACAAAAGGTTATTTCGACAAAGCTTCTGATACAACAGCCCCTAAAGGCGTTCACTTCACATCTACTTCTGCTGGCGAAATCAAAAACATCGACTTCAACGCAAGCGGTGTAAGATATCTGGGCTGCAAGGACATCAGCATCTCAAAGTGCAACTTTAAGAACGTCACAACCGCATTAAACTCTGAAGGTGTTATCTCAATCGCTTCACCTAACGTGGGTGTATCTATTACAGACTGTACATTTGAGGATTGCCAAGCGACAGGCATTGGCTGCGGAGCAAACATCGCCTGCCGATTGGTTGTTAGAAACAATCATTTCAAAAACTGTAATACAATGAATACCAACAAGCCGTATATCAACGTCACCGTGGGTGGTCAAAACCCTGTCTACATTGAGGACAATGTGATCGAAGGCGCCAAACTCAGTAAAGTGGGCGGCATCGCCGTGGGCAACCTTTTGAGCATGGAATGCACCGAAAAAGTATATATCCGCAGAAACGACATTCGACATTGCCGCTATGGAATCACCACCGTAGGCCCTATGAGTGTAGTGATTGCCGACAATATTCTCATCGACAACTGCCACGACCCAAAACCAATGAGTGGAGGTAGCGGCATCAGCCTCTCTGACTCAAGCAAAAGCCAATCTGCTATGGTTTCTGGCAACCATATCGAAGGCAACTATTGGGGTATCACAGTGATTGGATGCGGCAATGTGAACATAGGTAGAATCGACGTTCCAGAAAAAAGCCCATTTTACAATCCTGGCGGAAACGTATTTAAGAACAACGAAAACTCTGGCAAAAAATTCGATTTATACAACAACTCTCCCAACAAAGTGTATGCCCAAAACAACACTTGGGGCGTTGATACTCAAGACGAAGAAAGCATCGAAACAGTTATCTTTCACAAGAAGGACAATATTACTCTCGGTGAAGTGATTTTCATGCCTGCTAAGTCGCCATCTTCTGTAGGCGAAATCGCTACCGACACTGCCATCCGCTACGATGCTGCTTCACAATGCGTATATTTCGCAACACCTACCAGCGCCAACGTTTATTCTATCAGTGGCGCTATCGTTACTGCAGCAAGCAACGCTACCGAATTAGACCTGAGTGGCCTTGGCAACGGTGTTTACATCGTGAAAACCGCTACTGCTACAGCAAAGATTGTTAAGTAAGACTTATCACAACCTATCATAACTCGCGAGCTCGGCACAACCGCCGGGCTCGCTTTATTGTTACCAGGAATCCTGATTTGGATTAACTCAATTCCCTTGAAAAAGTGTAACCAAACCGCCAACTTTCCCTTGAAAAAGTGTAATAAAGCGTAGGCATTTCCCAAGCAAAACTATAACAAGAATACATTTCCCTCACACAGATATCGAAGGTTAAGACGCCCATTTAGGCTGAAGAGACATGTTTGTCGATGGCCCTACGTTGCAAGGGTGTGCATCAGAATTTGCGGAAAGTTAGTATCAGCAAGTCTGACTTTAGTTGCATCTTGCCACCACCCAACTTCAGCACTTGGAATTCTTCTTCCAGATTGTTGATGCCATAGGGCTTGAGAGGATTAGTGTCCTCCAATGGCTTATCGCCATTTCCTCTATTGTAGATATATGGGGTGTGCAGTTTCAGCGTGCCATCGCCCGCAATGTAGCGCATCAATATGGGTTTACGTCTTCCTGTCTTGTCTGACGCTTGCATCAATTTAAACTGAAACGACCAATACATCTTGTCGTTCGACTTGTTGAGCACTCCGCCTGTGGCAATAGTGTCCACTCTGGTCAAGTGCCACATTCCCTCAAAGTCGCCAGCTTCTGATGTCTCTATTGTGCAGGCATTAAACGTCATCGCAGCCATCACTACTATCAACGCCACGATTGTATACAATATCTTTCTCATCATTTACTTATTTCTTCGTTTTACCTATAATACCTCTTTTCGCTATCGTCAGTTGAAAGCCCTGATTATCGCCGATAATATCGCCGAAATCCATCGCATATCCACCCTTTACGCTCCATCCCGCCATAGCATTGCTGGTGAATTTATACTCACCCTCCACAAGCACGCTCACATTGTGGCGCACCTTGGTGTAAGGATTAGCGTATGTTCCGAGTCCGTCTTGAAACGAGGCGAGCACGCGGTAACCGATGTTGCGCGTAGGCATACCGTCAACGCCCACGTGCAGCGCCACAAAGCGGTTGTTTGCCACAGAGATTACGCCATTCTTGTTGTAGATTGGCGAACGATACAGCGGATTGCCTATCACTTGTCCCCAGTGCTGCCATCCCGGATAGATGCCATGGTTGTAGTAACTATCCATACCGCCTATGTGATCAGGAATCGAAACTGTATGGTCGTGATAAATTGGCCCGCTCTGATATTTAGTGTAGAGGTATTCCACAACAACATTTCTCAGCCAAGTGCCTTGCTTAAGTTGGAAGTCAGCGCCAAGCATCCAGTCCTTGAAGTCATACATCACATATTTGTGTTCTTTCTTCTCCAACCACTCATCGCCACTGCCATAGCCATTATAGTCGAGTTGGAACATCGCCGAGTGGTCTTCAAAGAATTTATCTACATAAAATCCCGCTTTCCACGTATCCTTCTCATAATTCACTCGCATCATCCAGCTACCCAACAAATCTCCCTCGGCGTTCTTGTAGTTCTCGCCATCGGTAGAATCCTTACCACCAGGCACAAAGGCATGCCAGAAAGCCTTAAAACTCCTGCTTCCCACGAGCTCAATCATCTCTCCTTTTCCGTTAGGGCGATAAGAGTTGCCACCAAAGAGCGATGCCATCTCCAATCCCATCTCCACCGACAGCGGAAACGCGCCATCCTTACCAATCTTGAGGAAACCGGCTTTGGAGTGATAAAGCACATTGTCGGAATATCGTGTTTTCTTGTCAGTGAATTCGTGCTGCCAACCCTCGTCGGTCTGCATGCCGAAGGCTACATGGCCCTTTACTTGAAGCCAATCCTTAGTGAATGGTATGCTCCAATAGTCCTCCAAGGCAAGGCGCACCTGTGGCACAGGACGCGCATTGATGCCAAGGGTCTGGCTACCGCTACTCAGTCGTGAGTTCTTCAAATTCATTTCGCGTTGCTTGCCACCTATCGAGAGCGTACCATACATCCAACGTCCTTCTACGTAGGGACATTCAGTAAATGTCCCCAAAAATAAGATGGCATATGAAGTGATTATGG
>CAJLWM010000061.1 GCA_905210415.1 uncultured Prevotellaceae bacterium | reverse complement strand
TCTCTTTCGACTTGCAAAGATTTATGCTTATCCCCACTAAATTTCCACTGAGCCAGTTTGTGGAAGTGTGAGAATGGGGAAATAAAAAAGCGTCAAGAGGTTGTCTTGACGCTTGAGTTTAGCTCTGTGCGCACGAAGGGACTCGAACCCCCACGCCTTACGGCATTAGATCCTAAGTCTAACGCGGCTACCAATTACGCCACGTGCGCTAAACTTTTACAAAGGTACAAAAAAAAATTGATATACGAAATTTTCGGGCGAAATAATCGCATAAAAGTGCAAAAAGGATATGATGAAGGGGCGTTTTGCTGCTTTTGGGGCGGTTTTGGCTTAGTTATTGTTGTGTTAAGTGTGTGATGGAGGTGACTTTCGCCGACTGAATTATTGTAAAAATTACACTTAGGATAATATGGAAGAAAAAACTTTTGTGAGATTATATACTGGCAATGGACAAGGCAAGACTACAGCTGCGTTTGGCGTGGCTCTGCGGGTGCTGTGTGCTGGCAAGCGTGTGTTCATCGGTCAGTTTGTGAAGGATGAGGCCTACAACGAGGTGAAGATTTGCGAGCATTTCGATAATGTGGAGGTGAAGCAGCTTGGCGAAGGTTGTTTTTTGTTTCGCGAAGCAACTGATGAAGATGTAAGAGTGGCTCGTAAGGGCCTTGCGCAAATGAAAGAGAAGATGTGCAGTGGCGATTACGGACTTGTGGTGCTTGACGAGCTTTGCATCGCTCTCTATTACAATTTGCTCAGCGAGGCTGAGGTGAAAGATGCGCTTGATGCCAGAAACGCTGCTACCGAGGTGATAATCACTGGACGTTATGCGCCAGAGTGGCTTGTAGAGTATGCCGATCTGGTGACTGATATGCAAGAAGTGAAACATTATTATAGCAAGGGCGTGTTGTCGCGCGATGGTTATGACCATTGATGCGAGAATAATTGTGTATTAACATACTTTTGTAATTGTGGGCTATATGGTTGCCCACTGTGCCTGTTTCTTTGCAGTATCAAAAGGAGGAAGACATCCTTCGATTGATGAGTTAAAACGAATATTAAGAAAAGAAATTGTAATAAGATTATGTTAGTATTAGCAATTGGATTAGCTGTATTTACAGCATGTGTAATGACATCGCCCGAGTTCAAAGAAAATGAACAAGGAAAAAAGTAATGAATAAAATGAGTGTTGGTTTTGGGCGAATGCGCCCATCTCTCTGATGATAAATTCGGATGACAGTTTGGAGAATTGGCTGTTGTCCGAATTTTCGTTTTGCGAGTGGGCAACCATGGCAATAGGTAGTAAATGTTTATCTCGAAAGTCTGAAACGGGTGAAAAAAACGAGGATGAAATCTGTGTGATATTCATCCTCGCAAAAATATAAAATTATGAAACAAATCTTGTTTGTAAAGCGCCGTTAGCCACGCGCTTGTTTGTGATGTGTGTAACGCGGTTTATTGCTTGTTTGCGCGTTTTCTCTCGAGTTCGTCGAGGATGATTTTGCGCAGACGCAAGTGGTTAGGAGTTACTTCCACATATTCGTCGCCCTTGATGTATTCGAGAGCCTCTTCAAGGCTGAATACTATTGGAGGAACGATTTTAGCCTTTTCGTCAGCACCAGATGCACGCATGTTGGTAAGCTTCTTCGACTTGGTGACGTTCACCACGATATCGTTGTCTTTAGCGTTTTCGCCCACTACTTGGCCAGCATAAACTTCCTCTTGTGGGAAGATGAAGAATTTACCGCGGTCTTGCAATTTGTCGATAGCGTAGGCATAAGCAGTGCCGCTTTCCATTGCGATGAGCGAACCGTTGGTGCGGCGTTCGATATCGCCCTTCCAAGGTTGGTATTCAAGGAATCGGTGAGCCATGATAGCTTCGCCGGCACTTGCTGTGAGCACGTTGGTGCGCAAGCCGATGATGCCGCGAGAAGGGATTTGAAATTCGAGGTGGATGCGGTCGTTTTGAGAACTCATCGACACGAGTTCGCCTCTACGACGAGTGACCATATCGATCATCTTGCTTGAATAAGCTTCAGGCACGTTGATGGTGAGGGCTTCCACAGGTTCGCACTTCACTCCATCGATTTCCTTAACGATTACTTGAGGCTGACCAACTTGCAATTCGTAGCCTTCGCGACGCATAGTTTCGATAAGTACAGCCAAGTGGAGCACACCACGGCCGAATACAATCCAAGCGTCTTCGCGTTCGGTTTTTTGTACACGCAAAGCGAGGTTTTTGTCAAGTTCTTTCATAAGGCGGTCGTTGATGTGGCGCGAAGTCACAAATTTACCGTCCTTGCCAAAGAAAGGAGAGTCGTTGATAGTGAAAGTCATTGACATTGTAGGCTCGTCGATAGCGATGCGAGGCAATGGTTCGGGATTATTGATGTCGGCAACGGTATCGCCGATTTCAAAGTTTTCGATACCAAC
Source organism: uncultured Prevotellaceae bacterium (assembly GCA_905210415.1). GTDB lineage: Bacteria > Bacteroidota > Bacteroidia > Bacteroidales > Muribaculaceae > SFTJ01. The sequence goes on along the minus strand of CAJLWM010000061.1, from coordinate 8,997 downwards.
AAGGGCGCAGATGTCGCCACTCTTCACGCTTTGCACGCGCTTGCGGCCCATGCCTTCAAATGTGTGAAGTTCTTTGATGCGTTGCTTGATTATCGAACCGTCTTTTTTGCAGAGAGCCACGTCCATTCCTTCGCGCATTTCACCGCGATGAACACGGCCGATGGCAATACGGCCAACGTAGCTTGAATAGTCGAGCGATGTGATGAGCATTTGAGCGTCACCCTCGATTACTTCAGGTTCTGGGATATATTCGATGATTGCATCAAGCACAGCGTTGATGTTGTCGGTAGGTTTGTTCCAATCGTCGCTCATCCAACCTTGCTTAGCCGAACCGTAGATGGTAGGGAAGTCGAGTTGGTCTTCAGTGGCGTTGAGGTTAAACATAAGGTCGAACACCATTTCTTGCACTTCGTCAGGACGGCAGTTCGGTTTGTCGACCTTGTTGATAACAACGATTGGCTTAAGACCGATTTCGATAGCTTTTTGTAGCACGAAGCGAGTTTGAGGCATTGGACCTTCAAAAGCGTCGACGAGCAACAAGCAGCCGTCAGCCATGTTAAGCACGCGTTCCACTTCGCCACCGAAGTCGCTGTGTCCAGGGGTGTCGATGACGTTAATTTTATACCCCTTATAATTAATAGATACGTTCTTTGAGAGGATAGTGATACCGCGTTCTCTTTCGAGGTCGTTGTTGTCGAGGAGTAAATCTCCTGTATTCTGATTGTCGCGGAAGAGATTTCCTGCGAGCAACATCTTATCAACCAATGTTGTTTTGCCATGGTCCACGTGGGCGATGATGGCAACGTTCCTAATCTTTTGCATAAATTATAACCTATTTGAGGTGCAAAGTTAGTGATTTTGCTGCAAATATGCAGATAATTAGAGAAAAAACTGCGAAAAAACAATGGCGAGGTTGTGTGAAAGGAAAATAATTACTAACTTTGTGCCCGATATTTTATTAACATAATTAAAAACACCAAAGGAATGTATTTAGATTCTGAGAAAAAGAAAGAAATCTTTGGGACATACGGTGCGAGCAATACTGATACTGGGTCACCTGAGGCACAGATTGCATTATTCTCTTTTCGTATCTCTCATTTGACTCAACACTTGAAGTCAAATCATAAAGATTATACTACACAACGTGCGTTGAAGAAATTGGTAGGTAAGCGTCGTCGTTTGTTGGATTACTTGATTCGCACTGACATCAACCGCTATCGTGCTATCATTGCTAAGAAGGAACTTGGTATCCGCAAGTAATTTTTTTCTTCAGTATACAGTAGTTGAAAAGAAATTTCGGCGTCATAGGAAAGTAAATTTCCTGTGACGCTTTTTTTATACCGTATTCTCAGACGCGAAAAACCGATGACTTTTCAAGTTTATTATAATAATGTGTATCCCTTTTGGTGTGTATCTGCGCTTTTTTTCTTAATTTTATATTGCCTTAATTTGTAGAATTAATTTAGTAGAGAAAAAAGTGGAAATTGAGCATATAAAAAAGGTTTTTAATAGAGTATTGAAAGCCGTACTTGTGGTGATGGTGCTACTGGTGTTGTTGCCACTATCACTATATATACCTGTTGTGCAGGAATTCGTGAAAAATATAGCTTGCGAAAAAGCGAGTGAGGCCACAGGGTGGACTATCACGGTGGATAGGCTTATGCTGAAATTCCCGCTCGATGTGAGTGTGGATGGTGTGCTCGTGCTCGATGAACAAGCCGACACGATGCTCTATGCTGGCAATCTGATGCTTGACGTGAAGATGTTGCCGTTGCTGAAGAAGAAAGTAACTATTGAAACAGCTCAACTGAGCGATGCAAAATACCGTATGGTGAGTGAGGACTCATCGATGGTGCTCTCTGCCAAAATCCGCGAGGTGGATATGCTATTGCCGGAAGTAGATCTGGGCAAGAACGTGGTGTCGATTCAGAATGCCGGGTTGCGTGGTGGCGACATCATCCTTGACTATTTTCCAGAAAAGGCCAAACCCGCCGAAGAGGATAGCGTGAAGACTGCGTGGGCAATTTTCGCTGATAAAATCACACTTGATGAAGTTCATTATAAGATGCATATGTTGCCAACCATCGAAGAGATGGATGCAAAGGTGAGCCATGCCGAATTGAAAAACGGATATGTCGATACGGGCAAGTCGCTTGTAGATGTTGACTATTTCGGTGTGGACAGCATGGATGTGAGATATGAATATCCTACACCGGAATATCTGGCATCGCATCCTGTGGTAGAACCAGATAGCGTAGTGACAGCATCGTCTGACACAGCATTATGGACGGTGAAAGGGCGCGCTGTGCGATTGACCAACTCGCATGCTGTGTATGCTATGGCTGGAGCCAAACCAGTCAGTGGCTTGGATATGAACTATATGGAGGTGGGTAATGTGAATATTGCCATCGATAGCCTGTATAATCGTGGCGTGGAAGTGATAGTGCCAATCAAAAGCTTCACTGCAAGAGAGCGATGCGGCCTTGAAATCACTGAGGCTAATGGCACATTCCGCATGGATAGCATGATGATGGTGATTGACCGATTTAAATTGAAGACAGTGGTGTCGGATCTAAGGGCAGACGCGCGAATAGATATGGGCGTGTTTGAGGAGCCGTCGTCGGGAATCATCAAATTAGATGCCGATGCAAACATCGATATTTCTGACATTGAGCGGGCATTCCCATTGTATAAGGCATATCTGCAATCGATACCTCGCACCCGACCGATGCAGTTGGCTGCGCGAATTAATGGCACACCGCAGAAAGTGAATGTGAAGACATTGCGTGCTGAATTGCCTCGATATGCGCGTATTGACGTTGACGGTGTGGTGAATAATGTGATGGATGAGAAACGCCTTGGCGGAGAGTTGAAAATCAACGGCAAGTTTGACAATATCAATTTTGTGAAGCCAACTATGTTTGATGCCGAGATGTGCAAGCAGGTGAATTTCCCTTCAATGCTCGTTAAGGGGAAGGCATCGTTGAAAGGCAATATCATGGCAGGTGATGTGAGCATGATGCTTGCAACCGGAGAGGCCGTGGGTAGCGCAAAATTCAACACCGCCACCGAAGGCTATGATGTGGACATGAATCTGCGCACATTCCCTATGCACTCTGTTATGCCACTGAGTACGTTGGGCAATATATCGGCTCGACTGCACGCTCGTGGCAAGGGCTTCGACGTGATGAGAAAGAGCACGGCTACCGAAGCCACTTTTGCAGTTGACCACTTGGAATATAACGGAACTACCTATCGCGACATTAACGGTAGGGTGGCATTGCACGATGGCGCGTTTGACGCAAAGATCGATTCGAGAAATCAGAATATTGATTTCAGTGTGATGTGCAACGGCGAAATGTCGAAAGATCATTATGTGGTGGCGCTCGATGGCGACATCAGAGACCTCAATCTGCAAGCGATGCGAGTGATGGATGAGGCCTCACGAGGTGGTGCAAAAATCACTGCGTTTGGCGATGTGGATGTGAAGCGCATGGTGTGTGATTTCACTGCTGAGATCAACGATATGAAGTGGACTTACGACACACTGCATTTCGCCACTCCGGGAATATCGATGCAGGTGGAAAGCACCGACACCACGATTATGGCAGCGCTACACAACGAGGATATGTCGGTCAACTTCAGTTCGGCTGTTGGCGTGAATAGTTTCCTTGAGCATCTCACACGATGCAGCGATATTGCGAGCAAGCAGGTGGAGCGTATTTCGCTCAATATCGACACGCTTCAAGAATCGTTGCCGCCATTTGAGTGCGAAATGGAGATGGGTAAGAACTGCCTTGTGCAGCAATATCTGAAATACAACGACATAAAGCTGAAAAAAATGTCGGTAGAATTGTATAACGATAGCACAATATATGGCGAAGGCATGTTGCAGGGTATAAATGCTTTTGGCACAAAGGTGGACACTGTTAGTGCACGACTGAAGCAAGTGGGCAAATATCTGGGATATAGATTGCACATGGGCAATCGCCCGGGCACGATGGATAATTTCGCCAACGTGACGCTTTGGGGAGGTGTGCTTGGTAGCCGCTTGACCACGATATATGACGCAAAAGACATCCGTAACCGAACGGGTTATCACTTCGGCACGCACACCGACGTTAACGATTCGATAGTGCAACTTAATATTTTCACCGATAATCCTCGCATCGGATACAGAGAGTGGACGGTGAATGAGGGCAACTATGTGAAATATAATTATAAAGACCAGCATCTTGATGCTAATCTGCGCCTTGACGGTGGCAATTCGGGCTTTATAAATCTTTTCACGGAGCACGTCGAGGGCGAGCACGACGATGATGATGGACACAAGCATCAGGAGGATGTGAACCTGCAAGTGAAGGGCGTGAAGATAGAAGAATGGGTGTCGATGTTCCCATTTGCGCCTGAGATTAGCGGAGAACTGTCGTCGGAGATGAAGATATCGTATCGTGGCAATCAATTCTGGGGAACCGGTAATGCTGAGTTGAAGAATTTCTGCTACGAAGGCAACACAGTGGGCGATTTCAATCTTGATGCGGTGATGACACTCGATCCAGTGACGGGTAACACCAATCTGGAATCTTATATGAATGTCAATGGCGCAAGGGTGGCATTTGCCGCTGGTGTGCTCAACGACTCCACAGCCACAAGTCCGATGTCGCTAAAACTCAGCATCGACAAGTTCCCGATATCCACAATGTCGGCATTCATTCCGAATGGCATTGCCGAATTGCAAGGTTACCTCAATGGCGAAATGAGTATGACAGGCACATTTGATAAGCCTGTGTTCACCGGCAAGGTCACTGCCGAAGATGGCGCTATATATGTGCCAGTATTTGGTTCAAAGATATTATTCCCGTCAACAGAGATTCCGGTTGACTCAAGCGTGGTGAAATTTAATAGCTATGCTCTGCGCAGCTGCAACGACAAGCCGCTTGTGATAGATGGCCTGATAGACATCCATGATATGACGAATCCGTATGTCGACTTGAAGATGAAGGGTCGCAATGTGCAGTTTGTAGATAGCAAGCAGATACGCAAATCGCAGTTGTTTGGTAGAGGATTTGCCGACTTGAAGGCGGCTGTGAAGGGCAAGACAAGCGCGCTGTATGTCGATGCTGATTTGTCGTTGCTCTCAGGTAGTAATCTCACATACGTTTTGCAAGAGGATGTGAGCGAGATTGTTCCTGCCACCAACCCTGATATGGTGAAGTTTGTGCAGTTTGAGGATTCTACTGGAGAGTATGCCGATTCGCTTTTGCGAGTAGAACCGTTTGGCATCAATATTAATGTATCTGTTACATTGCAGGAAGGCAATATCATCAATGCCTATCTGTCGCCCGACGGAAAGAATAGGGTGCAGGTGTATCCTTCGGGTACGCTCAACTATGCGCAAGGTTTCTCTGGCGATCCTCGTGTGACTGGCAAGCTCTCGGTGGAAAAAGGTTATGTGAAATATACTCCTCCGTTGATTAAGGAGGTGAATTTCGACATCAACGAAGGAAGCAATATCTCGTTCACTGGCGATATGCTCAATCCATCGCTCGACTTCAGTGCTGTGGAGAAATATAAGGCTACGGTGAGTGGCGATGGCACTACCTCGCACTTGGTTGATTTCTTGATTACGTGCAATGTGGGTGGCACATTGTCGCAGATGGATGTGAACTTCGACCTTGCCACCAACGACGATTTGACCGTTCAGAACGAGTTGCGGTCGATGACCCAGCAGCAACGTTCGGCGCAAGCCATGAACCTGATGCTTTATGGCAGTTACACGGGTGCTAACACGTCTACGATGTCAAACAACGCTCTGTATTCGTTCTTGAATTCGCAGCTGAACAGTTGGGCGGCGAGTGCAATCAAGGGCGTGGATTTGTCGTTCGGCATCAATCAATACGACAAAAACACCGGTAAGGGCACGTCTACGGTCACCAGCTATAGTTACAACCTGTCGAAATCGCTATTCAACGACCGATTTAAGATTGTGGTGGGCGGTAATTATAGCAGCGATGCAAGTGCCGAAGACAATTTCTCAGACAATCTGATTAGCGATATATCAATAGAATATTTGCTGAATAGTTCGGGCAGTATGTATGCGCGTTTGTTCCGCCACACAGGGTTTGAGAGCATCCTTGAGGGTGAAATCGTTCAGACCGGTGTGGGCTTCGTGATAAAGCGAAAATTGGCATCGCTAAAGAACATCTTTAAGTTTAGGTTGAGCCGAAAGGCCGCTGCGCGCCGCCGACAAGCACAATTGCTCCAGGACTCGCTGAAGAGGGTGAATGCCGCTGCGCCAACCGACTCAATATTAATTAAGCAATGATTATGAAGAAGACGATAAACCATAATATCACGGCTAAGTTGCGTGCTCTGCTGTATCTGGCAATTGTTGTGGGTGCCATATCGTGCTCCACCACAAGCAAACTTGCAGATGATGAGGTGCTGTATACCGGCGTGAAAAAACTGAATATAAAGCCTACTGCTGATAGCATTGTGCTCGATGAGGGCGTGGCCGAAGGCATCGCTTCAGCCATCAATGTGTCGCCGAACAATAGCCTGGTGTCGCCATATATCCGCCATCCTTTCCCTGTGGGATTGTGGGTGTATAATCATTGGAGCGATAGTTGCGGTGGTCTGAAAGGGTGGCTGTACAAGAAACTCGTGAAGCAGCCGGTGCTGATCTCAACAGTGCGCCCAACCAACCGTGTGGACATGATAAACACCGTGTTGCACGACAACGGATACTTCGACTCGAATGCGTCGTATCAACTGGTGTATTCAAAGAAGAATAAGAAGAAGGCTCGCATACAATATGATGTGATAGTGAATGAACCGTATGTGCTGAGTAGCGTGGGTTACCTTAACGGCAATAGCGAACTCTCGATGAAGATAGACTCGCTCGCCCGCAAGAGCACGTATCTCAGGCCGGGTAGCCGATATAGCCTTGACTCGCTAAATGCGGTGAGGGTGAACATCACCAATAGACTTAGAAATCGCGGGTATTATTATTTCCGCCCCGAATACATAGAATATCTTGCAGATAGCACTTTGCGTAAGGGCAAGATTGCACTGCGAATGACTATGGCTAAGGGCATACCGAGTGCCGCGTTGAAAAAATACAAGGTGGGAAACATCACCACTGTGGTGAATCGCTATCAGGGTGGGGGAACTCCCGACACTCTGGATTTGGCTCGCAAGGGTACGCTGGTGAAGATGCAGCCCGTGAGACTGCGCAAAGACGTGATGGAGAAGAAGATCACGTTTCGCAAGGGCAAGGTGTTTAGCGTTCGTGATATGGACCGCACGCAAAGCGCCTTGAGCAATATGGGAATATTCAATGCCATAAACATCGAGGTGGTTCCGCTTGACTCTTTGCGCCCAGGGCAGACGCAGCTTGATGTGGAAGTGAATTGCACCATGGATCGCCCGATAGAGGCAAAGATTGAGACCCAATTGACATCGAAATCCAATAGCTTTATTGGACCGGGCATCACGCTTGGTGTGGCGCATAAAAACCTCTTTGGAGGCGGTGAGGTGATAAACACCGATTTGCGCGCAAGCTATGAATGGGCCACCGGCGGTAAGGCCATTGAGGGCTATGACTACAATAGTTATGAGTTCGGGCTGTCGTCTACGCTCACGTTCCCAAAACTGCTTGCGCCGAGATTTGTAGACCGCAGCCGTCGATTCCAAAACAGCACCAAGTTTACGCTGTCGGCCGACTTGCTCAACCGCCCAAGCTTCTTCAAGATGGTGCAGTTTAGTGCCGGAGCGCTTTGGCAGTGGCATGCTGGGCGTCACTCGCTTAACGAGTTCACACCGTTGAGGTTGACATACACTAAGTTGCTGCACACCACAGAGGCATTTGATGCCACCATGGCAAACAATCCTGCGGTGTATGAGAGTTTCCGCAACCAGTTTGTGCCGATAATGCAATACAACTACACCTACGACCGCAATTTCGGAGCCGACAATCTGACCTTCAATTTGCAGTTCACTGAGGCGGGAAATGTGATGTATGGTATATGGGCATTATCAAAGTCGAAAGGCGAGAAAAAGATGTTTGGCACACCGTTCTCGCAGTTTGTGAAGCTGCAGACCTCGGTGGTGTATAATAAGGCAGTGATGGACTCGCACCGACTGGTGACACGCTTCTTGGTGGGCGCGGCGCATGCCTATGGCAACTCGTCGCAGGTGCCATATAGCGAGCAATTCTATATAGGTGGCGCCAACTCTATCAGAGCATTCGCTGTGCGCTCGATTGGTCCTGGCGGTTTCTTGCCAGAGGCTGGAAACGCCAACGGCTATTACGATCAGACCGGTACGTTTAAGTTGGAAATGAATTTGGAATACCGATTCCCGCTAATAAGTTATCTCAAAGGTGCTTTGTTTTTGGATGCAGGAAATGTATGGTTGCTGAAGAACGACGACAAGCGCCCTGGGGCACAGTTTAAGTTCTCGTCGTTTGCCGACCAATTGGCGGTTGGCACAGGCGTAGGGTTGCGCTTTGATATGGAGATGCTTGTGATACGCGGCGATTTGGGATATGCGCTACATGCACCATACGACACTGGCCGACGCGGCTACTTCAATATGCCAAGTTTCAAGAAGAGCCTCGCATTCCACCTCGCAATCGGCTACCCATTCTGATGCATTCGCCGGCATAGCACTCTGGCAGATTCTGTTATATTACTCAGCTGAGCCCCTAATGACAGCATTGGGGGATAAGGACGCAGCAAAGGGCTGACATCACTTCTACGATGTCAGCCCTTTGCCGCCCATCAGCGCTACATTCGCCACCGGTCTGAGGATGCTAAATTGTGTAAAACTGTTCTCGGTGTCAGCCGAAAAAGGTGGATTTAATCAAACTGTTTATCGATAACCTTTTGAAGAATGCAACTACTTAACTGGAGGAGTCTGTGGTCAGGAGGATTATATAAAATTATTGCTGTCCGGTAAAAACTTTTTTAAATAACATAAATTAGGGCTGACACT
>CAJLWM010000060.1 GCA_905210415.1 uncultured Prevotellaceae bacterium | reverse complement strand
CTTGCCTATACGAGCGGCTTCACCGCTCTGGCGGGTGGTGTCGCACCTATGTTGGTTAGAAGTTCACGCGGATTTCGCTGATTTATTATGTGGGGCATGTTCTTTTGGTGGAATATGGCGTTTGGGTAGGTTGGGAGACTGTTTGGAAGGGTAGGGATGCGACAGTGCGTTCGGTATGCCACGTCCCTACCGGTTGTGGTTATCGCTACAAACAGCGGTTGAGAAATGAGATGCATTTGCCCTTCGGCTTGCGCAATTAATAGTACAATACCGCTGTGTGTATCCTTGAGTCCAAAAAGATACCAAATATACTGTAGGCTTTTTCGTATCTTTCATCATCTGATTCTACAAAATGAAACTTGCCTGATTTATCTTTAAACAATCTTTTTTCGCCATCGTGAACCTGGCTCGATATTTTATAAATTATTCCGTAGCCATCATTCCAAGTGCATTCGAGGATGACCTTCTCTTTATCGATTAACTTTGGATGACACTTGACGAATTTCTCGACATTTTCCACTTTGCATTGGTCTGTTAAATAGTCGTAGGCTTCGCGATAAATGTTATAGAATGTACTGTTCTCATCATCTACGTCGAAATAGAAATCTTCACATACGGCTTTAAGGATTGTCAGAGTATACAAATGATCTTTTGTCATGTCCGCTTCGTTTCCTTCAAAACTAAATTCCATAATTTTTTGTTTTTAAGTGGTTGTTAAAATTTATATCTGTTTGCATTGGTTGCGTTATTTATTCATTATATCGATTTTCGGAACAATGCAAATATGTAGAAGGTTATATAAAATTCCAAATATAATCGGGATTTTATATAACCTTTATTTAACGCTGTGATTCAGGATTTTAACGGCAAATAACGGCCAGTTAAATAAAACATTGTGGCATCGGTGAGAGATACCTATAAATTGGTATTGTATGTGGCGGAAAATTGCTGTAACTTTGTGATGTTATAACAAAGACTTTTTAGGGAAGATAAGATATATGTATCTATCAGATTTGGAAATAGGGATGTCAGCGAGAGTGTTGACTGTGGGAGGTGAAGGCGAGTTGCGCCAGCATTTCCTGGATATGGGGCTGATTCCGCACGGAATGGTGACTCTGATGAAATATGCCCCGATGGGCGACCCAATGCAATTGCGCATACATGACTATGAACTCACGTTGCGTCGTGCCGACGCGGCGCTGATTGAGGTGGAGCCATTGCCCGACGATTATGTGGATGATACCGACTATAGCGCTGAGGTGGTGATAGAAAACCATGCTGAGCACCCAGGATTCGGTGAAATGGGTCCGGAACACAATCCTAAAGAGGAGCATCCTCTGCCTAAGAGCCACACGCTCACTTTTGCCCTTGTGGGAAACCAAAATTGTGGCAAGACCACGCTATTCAATCAGTTGACTGGTAGCAACCAGCATGTGGGCAATTTTCCTGGCGTGACGGTTGACCAAAAAAGCGGTCATTTGAAGGGTTACCCAAACACGGTGGTGACCGATTTGCCGGGCATATATTCGCTGTCGCCATACACCTGCGAGGAAGTGGTGTCGCGCGACTTCATCTTAGACTCTAAGCCTTCGGGCATTATCAATATTGTGGATGCCACCAACATTGAGCGTAATCTCTACCTAACGATGCAGCTTATGGAGCTGGGTGTGCCTATGGTGCTTGCCCTGAACATGATGGATGAGGTGGAGAACAATCATGGCACAATACGCGTGAACATGATGGAACAGCTGCTGGGCATACCGGTGGTGCCAATCTCCGCCGCTAAAAACGAGGGCGTAGACGAGTTGGTGCAGCATGCCCTGCACGTGGCTAAATATCAAGAGCGCCCTATGCGCCGTGATTTTTGTAACCCTGCCACAAACGGCGCCGTGCATCGTGCCATACACGCCATAATGCACTTGATAGAAGATCATGCCGACGAGGCTGGCATACCACGCCGCTTTGCCGCATGCAAATTGATAGAGGGCGATACTCTGGTGCTGAATGCGCTCAATCTGCGCGACGATGAGAAACTTATGCTCAACCGTGTGGTGGAGCAGATGGAAGAGCATCGCGGACTCGACCGTAGCGCTGCCATTGCCGATATGCGCTACACCTTTATTAATGCGCTGTGCCACCAGACGGTGGTGAAGCCTCGCGAGAGCAAGGAGCACCAGCGCAGTCGGCACATTGATGCCGTGCTTACCGGCAAATGGACGGCGATACCGGCGTTTGCGCTGATTATGGCATTCACCTTTTGGATGACATTTGATGTGATAGGTGGCACAATGCAGGGCTGGCTCGACGAGGGCATCGACTGGCTGTCGGCTTGGGTGAACAACGCCTTGGTGCAGTGGCAGATAGAACCTACGGTGCAATCGCTCATCATAGATGGTATAATCGGCGGTGTGGGCAGTGTGGTGACATTCTTGCCTATTATCGTCACCCTGTTTTTCTTCCTCTCGATGCTTGAGGATAGCGGATATATGGCGCGAATAGCGTTTGTGATGGATAAGTTGCTACGTCGCATCGGTTTGTCGGGTCGCTCAATAGTGCCATTGCTTATCGGCTTTGGTTGTAGCGTGCCAAGTATTATGGCGAGTCGCACGTTGCCATCGCAGCGCGACCGCATACTCACCATCATGCTCACTCCGTTTATGAGTTGTACAGCCAAGTTGCCTATATATGCCTTCTTCACCGCCGTGTTCTTTCCTGAGAATGCCGGGTTGGTGATGGTGTGCTTATATCTGATAGGCATCATCGTGGGTATAATCTGCGCTTTTGTGCTGAAATCGTTGAAGTTCTCTGGTTCGGCGGTGCCGTTTGTGATGGAATTGCCAAACTACCGTATGCCGGGATATAAGAATGTCACCCACTTACTGAGCGACAAGGCAAAAGACTTCTTGCAACGCGCTTTCACCGTGATATTCTTGGCATCGCTTGTGATATGGTTCCTGCAGACGTTTGATTTCCGCCTGCACGTGGTGGCCGACTCAAGCGATAGTATGCTTGCCGTGGTAGCCGGAGCGGTAGCGCCATTGTTTAAGCCGCTTGGTTTTGGCGATTGGCGAATCGTTACATCGCTGATTTCTGGCTTTATCGCCAAGGAGAGCGTGGTGTCGACACTCACGGTGCTCTTTGGTGCAGGCACAACAATATCCACGCTGCTATCTACGGGCACGGCATTCTCGCTGCTTGTGTTCTGCTTGCTCTATACGCCATGCGTTGCCACGATTGCGTGCATACGCCGCGAGCTCAATGGCAGAAGCGCTGTGATGATAATGCTTGGTCAGTGCATCATAGCATGGTTGTGTGCCTACGTTGTGAATGTTGTGGTGTCGCTAATCTGTTGATTGTTCGGTTATGAATGTTTCCACCATATTGCTATTGATTGTAGTGGCCGCGCTTGTGGCTGTGATAGTGCGCATATTGGTGCGCAGTGGAGGCAACACCTGCCCTGGTTGCGCTGGCTCATCGGGGTGTCCGCATTGCCATAGCGGTAGGATTGCTCCTCGCTCCGATGCCCCAAAGCCGCCGTGTTGCGCGGGTAAGCCAAACGAAAAAAATCGTAAAAGAGCTAATTGTAATTCTTGCGAGAAACATTGAAAAATATTACCTTTGTTTCAATAATGTTACTTAAGCCTCCTTAATTTATGATTTATGAAATAGCACATATCATTAAACAATACTTCTCCTTCTTGTGGGACGCTATGGAATGGTGTAATTCTAAAGGGTTTAAAGTATTGTATGGTAAGAAATTACGAAATATCGATGCACTGATAAGGAGAGAATACCAGTCACCCTATGATATGCGTATGCTGACGGCAGCCGACTGCAAGTTGGCGGCTGATTTTTTTGCGTCGCAACCCGAATCGGCATTTGAGCATTTCCGTCCACACCCTTTTGATGAGCAAAGCCTTAAAAGATTTTTTGGAATGGACTCCGTCTTGGCATTTATGCTATATGAGAAGGCGGCGAAGACCGAGAAGATGATAGGATATTGCTTTATGCGCTCGTTTGTGCACGGATGCACCTACCGAGGTTATATGGTTGATTACGACCATTATAGCAAAGGTATTGCCAAGGAGATGGGCTACTGCATGAATAGCGTGGGCGATTATTCGGAATTGAAGATGTTTAAAAGCATTTCTCCTAAAAACACACGATCGCTTGGCGTCACTGAGGCTGTATGTAATACCGAATTGATAAAAACACTTGATAACGGCGACCTATTGCTACGTTGCTATAGCAAGGCAAAATCCGATAAAAAAAATGATGAAGCTTAAGCGACTTTTCGATGTAGTGGCTTCGCTTGTCGGGCTGCTGCTGATATGGTGGGTATTTCCTTTGGTAGCAATATTGATACGCTGGAAGATGCTTGGAGCGTCGGCTATTTTCTCGCAACAACGTGTGGGAAAAGACGGTAAACTCTTTATGTGCCATAAATTTCGCAGCATGACGGCTGTGCACCACGGATCATCGGTGAGCATAGCTGGCGAGAGTCGCATCACGCCGCTGGGCGCAATGCTTCGTCGCTACAAAATCGACGAATTGCCTGGGCTGTGGGATGTGCTGATAGGGAAAATGTCGTTTGTGGGTCCGCGCCCCGATGTGCCTGGCTATGCCGATATGCTCACGGGCGACGACCGCAAGGTGTTGCTGATGCGCCCGGGAATCACCGGCCCTGCCACATTGAAGTATCGTGCCGAGGAAGAATTGATTTCGCAGCATGTGGCGCAGCGCATTGCTGAGGGCGACACGCGCTCTGAGCAAGAAATTGCCAAGGACTACAACGACAATGTGATTTACCCCGATAAGGTGCGCCTCAATAAGTATTACTATGAGCACTACTCATTCGCCAAGGATTTGCAAATGATATTCGCAACCGTGCTTGGCTACAAGATTGAGTATGCAGGGGAGTGGGTGTGACCTTCGCTGCCGCCGTCAGCCGTTGAGGTTGGCGTTGAGGAAGTCTTTCACACGGTTCATCAGCCACATAGGGGTGGAAGTGGCACCGCAGATGCCAATGTGCTCTTTGCCAACAAACCAATCAAGGTTGATTTCTTCTTCATTTGAAATAAGATAGCTCATCGGGTTCACTCGGTGGCATTCTTCGTATAGAATGCGGCCGTTGCTGCTTTTGCTTCCGCACACAAAGAGTATCACGTCGTGGCTTTTGGCAAACTCCTTGATTTGTGGAATGCGGTTTGCCACGCGGCGGCAGATGGTGTCGAAACTGCGAAATTCCACGCCCTCAGCCACACGGCTCTGTATCTCGTTGACGATTTTTGTAAACCCTTGTAGCGACTTGGTGGTCTGTGAATACAGGTAGATGTTGCGAGAGAAATCTATCTTGTCTACCTCGTCAACGCTCTCTATCACCAAGGCGTTGCCATCGGTCTGTCCCACCAATCCATTCACTTCGGCGTGGCCTTTCTTGCCGTAGATCACTATCTGCGGATGCTCGTCGCCGGGCGTCTCGTGATAGGTGGTGTGGATGCGCTTCTGCAGTTGCAGCACCACAGGGCAAGTGGCATCGATAATCTCGATATTGTTTCGTTGAGCCATTTGGTAGGTTGCAGGAGGTTCGCCGTGGGCACGAAGCAGCACCTTCACGTTGTGCAACTCGTTCATCTGCTCGTGTGTGATGGTTTCAAGCCCGATTTTTTGCAGACGTTCCACCTCGTTGCTGTTGTGCACGATGTCGCCCAGACAGTATAGGTGCCCCGACTTATTGATTTCTTCTTCGGCTTTGCGTATAGCAGTCACCACGCCGAAGCAAAATCCCGAACCGTTGTCAATTTCAATTGTTGCCATAATGCGTGAAAAAGTGGTGCGATGTAGTGTGTGTTAGCGAATTTATTTGTCAGCGATGCTGTGATAGAGGTCAATCAGCCATTGATTTTGCTCGTCGCGGCTCATATTGCTGTTGTCGAGCACGTGTGCGTCGTCGGCACGGCGCAAAGGGCTTTCTTCGCGTGTGCTGTCGATGTGGTCGCGGTGCTTCACGTTTTCAAGCACTTGCTCGTAGGTGGTAGTGGTGTCGCCCTTGCTGCGCAGCTCGTCGAAGCGGCGTTGAGCGCGGGTTTCGGCCGAAGCATCTACATAGACCTTCATTTCGGCATCGGGAAATACGGTAGTGCCTATGTCGCGGCCGTCCATCACTATGCCCTTATTATTGCCCATTGCTTGTTGCTGAGCCACCAGTGCGTGGCGCACAAATGGTATTGCAGCGATGGTGCTCACTCGGCTCGATACGCGCATGTCGCGTATTTCGTGCTCCACGTTTTTGCCATTGAGGTAAGTCTCGGTGGCGCCAGTGGTGGCGTTTACGCCGAATGATATCTTGATGTCGTTGATGCGCTTTTGCAATTCATCGGTGTTGACGGTGTTGTCGTCTGCGATAATACCGTTGTCGATGCAGTATAGTGTCACGGCGCGATACATGGCACCGCTGTCGATATATGCGTAACCGATCGATTTTGCGAGCACCTTAGCCATGGTGCTTTTGCCAGACGATGAAAAGCCGTCGATGGCTATAGTGATTTTATTATTTGTCATAGTTGTTTGTGATAAATATGATTATACAATGATACAGAGTGCAAAATTACAAACTTTTTTGCACATCTGCACCCAATTGCCTCGGCTTATAGGCCGAATAGGGCGTGGGCGTTGGCGTCGGTGATGCCCGACACTTCGTCTGTGTTCATTGCCAAATGCGATGCTATGCAGGCGGCTATGTGGGGTATGTTGGCGCTCTCGTTGCGCTTGCCGCGGTTTGGCACAGGAGCAAGGTAAGGTGAGTCGGTCTCGAGCAATATCCGGTTGATGCCTATTGTGGGCAATATTTCTGGTATCGACGATTTCTTGAAGGTGACAATGCCGTTGATGCCGAAATAGAAGTCGCCGCGGCGGCGTATGTCTTCCACCTCCTCGTT
This sequence comes from uncultured Prevotellaceae bacterium, assembly GCA_905210415.1. Taxonomy (GTDB): domain Bacteria; phylum Bacteroidota; class Bacteroidia; order Bacteroidales; family Muribaculaceae; genus SFTJ01. The sequence goes on along the minus strand of CAJLWM010000060.1, from coordinate 4,894 downwards.
TGTGCCGGTGAAGCTGTGAAATACGGCTTGTGGCAGCGGACCGCTGAAGTGGTCGAACACTTCGAGTACTTGCGCCAACCCTTCGCGGCAGTGTATTATCACTGGCAATCCCAGTTCCACAGCCCAGTGGCATTGTGCATCGAAGGCGGCCAATTGCTCTCTATGGTAGGTTTTGTCCCAATAGAGGTCGATGCCCACTTCGCCGATAGCTACATAGTGGTTGATGCCCAGGTAGTGTTCTACTTGCGCCAGCGATCGGCGCCAATCGTCGTTTACCTCGGTGGGGTGAAATCCCATAGCCATAGAGGTGCAATGCTCAAACTGCTGGTGCAGCTCGTGCATCGGCTCGATGGTGGTGAGGTCTACGTTAGGCAGCACCAGATGGCTTACGCCACTTGTCAGGGCGCGTTGCATCACATCGGTGCGGTCGGCATCGAATTCTTCTAGATAGATGTGCGTATGTGTATCAATCATTGCTTGGTGCTCTCTATCTTATTTGTCGCGTTTCACCAGTCGAGCGATAAATCCGTGAAATTCGCTGTGGGCTTCGTTGCTGAGGGCGAGTTGGTTGAGTGCGTCGTAGGCGAGTTGGTTGTAGCGCTCAATAGCCTCGAGCGATTGCTTGCGCAGGTTGAGGGCGTCGTATATAGCAGTCACGGCAGGCACTTTCACCTTGCGGCTGGCGTTAGGTGTGCTGAGCCACAGGCCCAATTCTATGCGTTTGTCGCCTGTGGCTTGCTGCATAGCGTTGATGAGAAGGAACGTCTTCTTATTGTTCATGATGTCGCCGCCGATGGCTTTGCCGAAAGTGGCTTCATCGCCCCACACGTCGAGCATGTCGTCTTGCAACTGGAATGCGAGGCCGAGGTTTTCGCCCACTTTATAGAATAGTTGCGCAGTGGCTTCGTCGGCGCCGCCAATGATGGCACCCATCTTGCATGCGCAGCCCAGAAGCACCGATGTCTTCAGGCGAATCATTTCTATGTATTCTTTTACGGCTACATCATCGCGTTTTTCAAAATCCACGTCGTATTGCTGACCTTCGTAGATTTCCATAGCAGTGCGGTTGTAGAGGTCCATCACTTGTGGCATCACTTCGGCAGGCGCTTTGGCAATCAGTTGAGTGGCCATGGTGAGCATTGCGTCGCCTGAAAGGATGGCAGCGTTGTCGTTCCACTTCACGTGAACGGTGGGCATGCCGCGTCGAATGTCGGCTTTGTCCATCACATCGTCGTGCAGCAGTGTGAAGTTGTGAAACATCTCCAAGCCGATAGCAGGCTGGATGGCTTTCTCAATGTCGCCGCCAACGGCTTCGCAAGCCATCAGCACCAACACCGGGCGAATGCGCTTGCCGCCAAGGTCCATGGTGTAGGAGATTGGTTCGTAGAGGTTGTTTGGCTTTGATGGATAGTTGATGCCCTTGATGGCATCGTTCACGCGTTGGAGGTATTCGTTGAATGTAAGCATATCTTAAATGAATATTATTTTCGGTTAATAAGAGTGGTTTGCGTTATTTGTTGTCAGTCTCGTCGCTGGCGATGAATATCAGTTTTGCCAGCTCAGGGCGTCGTGAGCCTATCACGTCGCGGAAAGTGCGGTCAAACACCTCGCTTGCTTCTTGGTTGCCATTGATGTCGTAGCGACTTTGCGTGGCTTTGGCATCGAGGATGGCTCTCTCGAGGGCAAACGAGTCAACTGGTTCAATGGTGTCGATGGCGATAACCGCTTCGGCGGCATTGCGGGCAGCGGCCTCGGCTTCGGTGTTTGATTTGCGTTGTGCAGGGCTTGTGCAAGCTGCCAAGGCTACAACGAGTGCTATAGCGGGCAAATAATTTCTTCGTGTCATGTATTCTGCTTTTGGGCGAGTTTTTATTACCACAAATTTCGTAAAAAAAGTCTGTATCTTCAAGTATTTTGTTCGCCATTGCCCGAAAATTGTCATAATCAGCTGGCATATATCGATGTAATAGGGTGGCGTTGGCGCTATATGTGCTGCATTGACCATCTGCGCGGGTGAATATGCTGATGATTTCACAATTTTTTTTTAACTTTGTATAGCACAAATATATACTCACGCTATCAATACAAAAAATTTATGAGCAGTACATTGTCGAGCAGCACCAGCGATATAGAGATACAGCATCCCGAACTGTGGACGCTGCACCTTGCTCTTGGCGCTGACAAGCTACAGTATGTGATTTTCACCAAGGCACAGGACAATTCGTTGATCTCCGGCTCTATTGAGTTGGATATGAGTTTCTGCGACTATCTCAAGAGTCTTGAGAATTGTGTCTACGATAATCCGTTGCTGCTTAAGCCGTTTGGCAAGGTGCGTGTGGTGTGTGACAGCGATAGATTTGCCATAATGCCTCGCTCGGTGGGTGCCGACGAGGATTTGGCTACCGAGGTCTTTGCCAGGTCATATCCCGATGCCGATGGCGAGGTGGCGTTTTGCGCCGTGCCGCGCTGCGATGCGGTGATTGGTTTTGAGTTGCCAAAGGGTGTGGTAGATTTCTTGCAACGCACCTTCTACAATCCGCCAATCTATCATAGCCTGATGCCGCTGTGCGAATATTATGCGTCGAAGCAAGAGTCTACATCGCTTTCGCGTATGTTTCTGCACGTAGACGGGCACACTATGAAGATGTGCTTGTTTGGCAAGGGCAAATTGTTGATGTCTAACGTGTTTGACTTCCGCTCTATCGACGATGCCGCCTTCTATGTGCTGCATGCTTGGCAGTCGTTTGAGCTCGATGCCCTTAATGATGAGGTGCAGATGGCTGGCGACAAGGCCATTCGCGACCAGTTGGCGCCGATATTGCGCAAATACGTCAATTATGTGATGCCTACCATATTCCCGGCTGCCGCGCTGCGCATAGGCCACGATGCGGTGAAGGCTCCTTACCACTTAATACTGCTTGCTTTATGCGAATAATCAGAGGAAAATTCGGCCGTCGTCGTTTCGACGTGCCGGGCAATATCACGGCGAGACCTACTACCGATTTCGCCCGAGAAAACATATTTAATGTGATAGAAAATCTCATCGACCTTGAGGGGGCAGTCGCTCTCGACCTCTTTGGCGGTACGGGCGCCATCAGCTTTGAGTTTCTCTCGCGGGAATGTGCCTCGGTGACCACTGTGGAGAAGAGCCATGTGCAATTTAATTTCATCCGCAAGGTGCGTGATATGCTCGGTGTGAACAATATGACGCTCGTGAAGGGCGACGTGTTTAAGTTTATCGACACCACCACGCAGAAGTACGACGTGATTTTTGTTGACCCTCCTTACGACTTGCCTAACTTCGGCGAGATTCCGGGCAAGATTCTGGCATCTAAGATGGTTAAGCCTGGCACGCTCTTCGTGATGGAGCACAGCAAGGCCTACGACTTTTCGTCGTTGCCTCACTTCTATCAGCATAGGGCGTATGGCAGTGTCAATTTCTCACTCTTTATCATAGGTGACGGCGCTGAGGAATAAAAGCGCTATTCTGCACACGGTCGTAATCATTTGTGGTGCAGTAATTTTGTGAATTGCAAAAAAAAGTATATCTTTGTGGCGTAGCTTAACAAAAGGCGATGATTGTATCGCCTTAAGATGTTGTATTTCACAGTAATACACAATAATAACCAAAAGATTATCTATGTTAAAAGAAAATTTACACGTAGTGATAATGGCTGGCGGCGATGGTAAGCGCCTATGGCCTATCAGTAACCAGGCAACTCCGAAACAATTTGTTGACGTGTTTGGCTGTGGTCGCACATTGATACAGCTCACCTATGACCGTCTGAAGAATGTGTGCGCAGAGCGCAATTTCTGGGTGGTAACCTCGCAGGAATATGCCGATATCGTGCGCGAGCAATTGCCTCAGTTGCGCGAAGATCATCTGCTCCTTGAGCCAATCAGCAAAAACACTGGTGCCGCAACTGCCTATTTCACTTGGAAAATCAAAGCTGTGTCGCCCGATGCTATGGTGGTAGTGACCAATAGCGACCAGATGGTGACCAACTACGACTATTTCACCAATACTATCAACGAATCGGTGGCTTTTGCTGCCGAGCACCATGCTCTGGTGACCGTGGGCATTAAGCCTACTCGCGACGAGGTGCACGGATTCTTTGAGGTGGAGGCTCAGCCTGCCGATGGCGCTATCTACAAGGTGAAGCGCTATATGGGACGCCCAAAGAAAGATGAAATACAAGATTATATGAATACTCCTAACGCTTATTGGAACACAAGTGTGCTTGTGGCACCGGTGGAGGTGCTTGAGGAGTCGTATAGAAAATATGCTGCAAACATTGCTGAAGCGTTTGATCGACTCACTCCAAGCCTGTTTTCGCCTCGTGAACAATATATTCTCAACGAGGTGCTTGAGAGCATCGATGGTTCGGTGTCGTATGAGCGTCTGGTGCTGAGATATGCCGAGAACGTCTATCTCTATTGCGCCGACATGGGTTGGAGCGACCTGAGCGTGTGGAGCGACTTGCTGCCATTCGTCTCTGAGGCTCGCTATGGCAACCTCAAGGTGGGCAATGTGAAGGCTTACAACTGCAATAATTGCATCATCGAGGTGCCCGACGCTAAGGTGGCTGTTGTGGATGGTCTTGAGGGCTATGTGGTGGCCGAAAAAGATGGCTCGCTGCTGATATGCCGCCTCGATAATGTGAAGCGCATTGAGCAATGGTCGGCCGACATTGAGCAGCCGATGCGTGATTGATTTGGTGCTAATACTTTATATGCGATGAAGGGTGTCTTTTGGGCACCATTTCAAGCAGATAAAAGTCTTTATATTTATAGCGATGTTAGGACTGGAATCCAAGCGAGGAGACCAGCCCTAATATAAAATTATTGCTGTCCGGTAAAACTCCAAAGAGCATAAATACCCTGCCCGAAGCCC
>CAJLWM010000059.1 GCA_905210415.1 uncultured Prevotellaceae bacterium | reverse complement strand
ATTAAATTCCGAAAAAACAAATGTTTTATCAAAAAACAAATGTTTTTTCGGAAATTCAGTAATATTATTCGATTTAGCAAATAGTTGGCAGGGCTTTTTCTGTGATTCGGAGGGTGGTGGAGTCGCAATCTGGTTAATCTGCGGGCATCTGCGTGAAAAAATCGTCATCTGCACGAATGAAAAATCACCATCAGTCAGAGCAGTATCGCTTTTCGATCAACAACATTGACGCACTTTGCCTTCGATGCTGCTATGCCATCATACACCACATGGTGACGACAAACGGCACTGAGAAGTCGGTTACGAAGCCGTGAAAGATGCTAAGTGCCACATATCGTTGCCCCGACGATTGCACGATTATAGGCAGTGTGGTGTCCATTGTGGTTGCGCCTCCCGACGAAATCGGCGCCAATGGCCCAAATACCTTAGCCAGCACAGGAGCAAGCAGAAGGGTTATCATCTCGCGGATGATATTTGCCAATAGGGCGATTGTGCCAAGTTCGGCTCCACGATACTCGGTGATAAAGATACTCGACAGCGAATAATAGGCAAAACCGCTATCCACCGCCATACAGTCGGCTATGCTGCGATGATGCAGCACCGAGCTCACGCCGCTATTCATTACCAAGAACGCCACCATCGCACCCAACCACGATCCCAGAATGGTGGCTACGGGCAAAAGCGCCAAACGCGGATTAAGGCTCTTGATGTCTTTTTTCATATCCGGATTAAGCCCGATGCCCAATCCCACAAACAGAAGCAAGCCACACAATGCCACAAAGCTTATGCTGCTATCCATCGCCCAGGCTGGCAAACTGCCACTATGGCCTGCCAATACGCCAAGAATGAAGAATGCCACTACGATAAGACTTCCTTTCATTGCTTCTCGCCTCCTTTCATTGTCTTCCATAATACCCACGCCATGACACAACTGCCCAATGTGGCGAGCACCGACAATACCAGCGCCTCAACGCCCAATGTGGGCAGCGAGGCTATTATCTGTTGGTTGCTTCCCACTTCTATGCCGAGCAGAAACAGCAGCAACCATATCAGCCATGTAGTGATTCTTGCGCTCCATGCGCCTACAGCGCTCTTGCAAGCCGATGATGCAATCCTTGTGCGTATGGTATAGCCCAAGGCAATGCCAAGGAAAATAAACAATATTACTATAAACATTCTATCTGTATTTCGTTTGTATGCAGATTCAATCCGAATATTTTACGCGCCTATACTGCTATGAGTATTCAAAATTTTTGCAAAACTAATCAATATTTAGCGCATGGACAAATAATCCCAAATCGTGCATTAAGCCACTATTAGTCAATATCACCGAAAAAAATCGCCCATAGGCTATAAACCGCACTTTATTGTGGCAAAAACGACCACTTTTCGAGCATTATTAGTCTTTTATTACCGGCTATTTTGCACGAATTTTGCAATGTATGGTTATAGCCACACGATGTGGCACATTTAGGTTTAGACAATTATCATATTCAATTAACACACTATGGTAGACAAAAGGAGAATCATATTATTGCTGTTAGCTTTAGTTGTGGCAAGATTCTGCACAATGGCGCAATGTGATAGCCTGCCGACTGCCGTAACACAACCAGACTACGAGGATTTCCACGACAGCGAATACACAGCATCGCACGACTCTATCACACTGAATATCCCTCCACTCATCCCAACAGTCAACCCCGATACTCATGTGACAAGCATCTACGAGCTGCCCTACTCTGTTACTGGCAAATCGTATGACTGGCATCACCTCTGGATAAACACAGCCACACTGAGCAGCGCATTCGTGGGCACCCTGCTCGTGCTTGAGTGCCTGCCTGAAGACGCCACCTCGTGGAATAGAGCCGAACTTCAGGACGTGTCGCTCACGCGCCGTTGGTATAAGCACGTGATTAAAAAAGGCCCAGAATGGGATCACGACAAGTTTTATTTCAACTATATACTCCACCCCTATGCCGGCGCCGTGTATTTTATGGCAGCTCGCAGCTGCGGCTTCAACGCTTGGCAATCGCTTCTCTATTGCTCACTGGTATCAAACATCGGTTGGGAATTTGGCATCGAAGCCTTTATGGAGCGCCCGTCATATCAAGATATGCTCATCACCCCGCTGGTGGGCAGCCTCATCGGCGAGGGGTTCTACAAGGCTAAACGCGCCATCGTGAACAATGGCTACCGTCTGCTCGGCTCGCCAGTATTGGGCAACATCGTGGCGTTTCTTATCGACCCCGTAAACGAGGTTATGGGCCTATTCTTGGGCAATCCCGCCCGAGAGGTGGCAAAGCGCAAAGCATCGGGCGTGAGCGTCACATCGTCGTTTATAGTGCCAGGCAACAATGCCCTGCGCTGCGGTCTATCGCTTTGCATCACTTTCTGAACATTTCCATATCTACATGCATTGAGGGGATGTAAGCCATTGCTCACATCCCCTCAACTATTTTATAAGGAACCTCTTGCGAGATTATACCCAATTCGGTCATTAGGGCTTGGACAGATTTCGGAATTTTAGAAGAGCAGATTTTGATTGTTTTTTAATGAGTAATAGCAAGCTATTGCGAGTTAAAAACAAGCGAAAGATGCCTTATAAAAAACGAAAGACTCCAAGCAGTAGAAAAAATTACATATACGGCCTAATGACCGATTTGGGTTAAATTTTCTTCTTGATTTCGATTTCTTCGAATGCTTCGATGATATCGCCTTCTTCGATGTCGTTGTAGCCAGCTACGCTCAAACCGCAATCAAATCCGGTGGTGACTTCCTTAGCATCGTCCTTGAAACGCTTCAACGAACCAAGTTCGCCAGTGTAGCGCACAATACCGTCGCGAATCACGCGCACCTTGCAAGTACGCTTAATCTTACCAGTACGCACCATCGCACCTGCAATAGTACCCACCTTGCTTATGCGGTAAGTCTGAAGCACTTCGGCAGTACCCACAACCTCTTCCTTGATTTCTGGAGAAAGCATACCTTCCATAGCTTGCTTCACCTCCTCGATAGCCTGATAGATTACCGAGTATGTGCGGATGTCAACACCTTCTTGCTCAGCAAGACGCTTAGCAGCACCAGTAGGACGCACTTGGAAACCAATGATATAGGCATCTGATGCCGATGCAAGAGTGACGTCGCTCTCGCTGATTGCACCCACAGCCTTGTGTATCACGTTGACCTGTACTTCTGGAGTAGACAACTTGAGCAATGAGTCGCTCAATGCCTCGTAACTACCAGCCACGTCGGTCTTAACGATGATGTTGAGTTCGTGGAAGCTACCTAATGCCTTGCGGCGGCCGATATCCTCGAGGGTGATACGCTTCTGAGTCTTCAAGCCTTGTTCGCGTTGCAATTGTTCACGCTTGCTTGCTATCTCACGCACCTCTTGCTCAGTGTCCATCACATTGAATTTGTCACCGGCAGTAGGAGCACCGTTCAGGCCAAGGATAAGCACTGGAGAAGATGGGCCAGCCTCCTTCACGCGTTGATTACGCTCGTTGAACATAGCCTTCACCTTACCGAAGTGTGTACCAGCCAAGATGTTGTCGCCCACGTGGAGCGTACCATTCTGCACAAGCACTGTAGCCACATAGCCACGGCCCTTGTCGAGCGACGACTCGATGATCGAACCCACAGCATTGCGGTTAGGGTTAGCTTTGAGCTCGAGCAAGTCAGCCTCAAGAAGCACCTTTTCCATCAATTCGTCAACGCCGATACCCTTCTTAGCCGAAATGTCTTGCGATTGATACTTACCACCCCATTCTTCCACAAGATAGTTCATATTGGCAAGTTCGGTCTTCACTTGGTCAGGGTTGGCGGCAGGCTTATCAATCTTGTTGATTGCAAACACGATAGGCACACCAGCAGCCGAGGCGTGGTTGATAGCCTCAACGGTCTGTGGCATCACGCTGTCGTCGGCAGCCACGATGATGATAACGATGTCAGTAACCTCGGCACCACGGGCACGCATAGCGGTGAACGCTTCGTGACCTGGAGTATCAAGGAATGTGATGCGGCGGCCGTTGGCCAACTTCACGTTGTAGGCACCAATGTGCTGAGTGATACCACCCGCTTCACCGGCAATCACGTTTGACTTGCGCACATAGTCGAGCAACGAAGTCTTACCGTGGTCAACGTGACCCATCACAGTCACTACAGGTGGACGTTCTACGAGTTCGTCTTCGCTATCCTCTTCCACTTGTATTGCTTCAGCGATGTCGGCGCTCACATATTGAGTCTTAAATCCAAATTCTTCAGCCACAATGTTGATGGTCTCAGCATCGAGGCGTTGGTTGATAGAAACCATCACACCGAGGCTCATACATGTGCCGATAACCTTGTTGATAGGCACATCCATCATCATAGCCAAGTCGTTGGCAGTAACAAACTCGGTGAGCTTAAGGATTTTTTCTTCCTTAGCCTCTTGAGCAGCCAATTCGCGCTCGGTTTCCTTCACAGCCTCACGCTTCTCCTTACGCCACTTAGCACCCTTGTTTTGGGTCTTAGTGGTCAAGCGAGCCAATGTTTCCTTCACCTGACGTTGTACGTCTTCTTCGCTCACTTCAGGCTTCAGCGGACGCTTGTTCTTTTGGTTTTTATCGTGATTCTTGGCGCGTTGTTGGTTGCCTTGGCTCTTATCACCACCCTTACGACCATCGTTTTGTATTTGATTTGCACTCTTTTCGATGTCAACCTTCTCTTTGCCACCTATTCTCTTGCGCTTCTTACGGTTGCCCTCACCGCTAGCGTCGCCTGAGTGTTGGTCTTGGCGGTTGGCGTTCTTTGCCATGCGCTCGTTGCGCTTTTCCTCCTTCGACTTCTTCTTAGGACGTGTCTGAGAATTGATTTGGCTAAGGTCGATTTTGCCCACCACATTGATAGATGTCTTGAGAGAAGGAGTCTTCAATTTGAAGATTTCATCATCGTCATCTTTCTTCGATTCCTGTTCGGCATCGGCGCTTACAGGTTGTGGGTTAGGTTGTGGCTTCACCTCAGCAGGCTTCTCGGCCTTTGGTTGTGGCTTAGGCTCTGGCTTCACCTCCACTGGCTTCTCGGCCACTGGTTCTGGCTTCACCTCGGCAGGCTTCTCAGCCTCTGGCTTTGGAACAGGTGTCACAACAGGTTCAGCAGGCTTCACTTCTGCAGGTTTTTCGGCCACCGGCTCTGGAGCAGGCTCTTGCTTAGCAGCTTGAGGTTGAGCCTCTTGGCGCACCTCTTCTTGCTCCATCTCCTCCTCAGCATCCTCTATAATAGGTTTGCCAGTTTTGAGGTCGATTTTACCTACAAATTTAGGCTTCTTCACCTGAGTGGTGATATCTTCAACTTTTGAGTCGTTGCCAGCCGATTGATTGCTTTTGCGCTCCTTCTGACGCTCCTCAGCCAGACTTTCTGCGCGCTTCTTTGCATCGAAGTCGGCGTTGAAAGCCGTCATAAGCATCTCATATTGCTCGTCGGTGATGCGTGCATTCGGAGAGCTCTGATCTGCAGGCATATTCTTTTTTTCGAGGTAATCAAGCAACGTTTGAAAACCTACATTTAATTCTTTTGCTACTTTACTTATTTTTGTGGGCATATTATATAATAAGTTGTTAATATAAAAAATTGAAGAATCACACATGGATAGGGACATGGCACAATGCACAGCCCCATCGGGGAGTAGAGAGCGATTGCGACTGACGCCCGCGGGCACAGTCTATCAATCCTCGTATTCTGCCTTAAGCACGTTTATCAGATTATCCACGGTGTCTTCCTCAAGGTCGGCATCGTCGATAAGTTTCTGACGGTCGGCTTTCAGCACAGCCTTAGCGGTGGTGTAACCAAGACTCTTGAGAGCCTCAATCACCCAAACGTCGATTTCGTCACTGAACTCATCAAGATAGATATCATCTGGATCGTCGCTTTCGCGATATACGTCGATGTTATAGCCAGTGAGCTTAGATGCCAAACGGATGTTCAAGCCACCTTTACCGATAGCAAGCGACACTTCATCTGGGTGCAAGAACACCTCAGCACGCTTGTTTTCCTCGTCGATACGCATCGAAGAAATCTTTGCTGGGCTCAACGCACGCTGTATGAAGAGAGTAGTGTTGGTAGTGAAGTCGATAACGTCGATATTCTCGTTTTTCAACTCACGCACGATGCCGTGGATGCGGGCACCCTTTACACCTACACATGCGCCTACTGGGTCGATACGGTCGTCGTAGCTTTCCACTGCTATCTTGGCACGCTCACCTGGTATGCGAGCGATGGCGCGTATTACAATCAGTCCGTCGTGTATTTCTGGCACTTCTTCTTCGAAGAGGCGGCGAAGGAACTCGTCGCTTGTGCGCGATACATACACCTTAGGGTTGTTGTTTTTGTTATCCACCAAATACACTATGGCACGCACTTGGTCGCCCTTGCGATAGAAGTCCTTTGGTATCTGTTGGTCCTTAGGAAGAATAAGGTCGTTGCCGTCTTGGTCAGAAAGCAAGATTTCCTTCTTCCACAATTGTTGCACCTCACCGATTACCAATTCGCCCTCTTTTTCCTTAAATTTGTTGTAGATGGCATCCTTCTGCAAGTCAAGTATCTTGCTGGCAAGTGTCTGACGGAGGTTCAGGATGGCACGGCGGCCAAACTTGGCAAAGTCGATGATACGGGTAACGTCTTCACCCACCTCACACTCATTGTCAATCTCGCGAGCTTGGCTCAAGCCAAGTTGCTTGTTAGGGTCGGTCACAGCACCGTCTTCCACCACCTCAAGGTTTTGGTAGATTTCGCAGTCACCCTTGTCAGGGTTCACAATCACGTCAAAGTTTTCGTCAGTGCCGAACATCTTTGCAATCACGCTACGGAACGATTCTTCCAACACGTTGATAATCGTGGTTTTCTCGATTCCCTTTAGTTCCTTAAATTCGTCGAATTTTGCAATAAGATCCGTCGATTCCTCTTTCTTAGCCATAGTCTATTTAAACTGAATTAAATATTTTGTATATTTTGTTTCGTTATAATTGATTGTCTCGTCTTCTTCCACCATCACAGGGCGTTTAGCGCCTTCTGGCTTCACTTTCTTAGTCACCTTGATAGTGAATGTGTCGTCGTCAACCGCCGAGAGCACGCCCTTGAGTTTGCGGCCGTCATTGGTCAGCACCTCCACCTCATTGCCGAGGTTCTTTTCATACTGCGCCTTCACTTTGAATGGCGAGGTCAGACCAGCCGAACCTACTTCAAGTTCGTAGTCCTCCACATCTCTGTCAAACGAGGCTTCCACTGCGCGATTTATTGCCACGCAATCATCGATTTTCACCGATCCTTCACGCGAGTCGACTTCCACTACTATGCGATTGTCGCCGCTCACCTCTATGTCCACCAAAAACAGGTTGTCGCCCAAATGAGCGTTAACCACGTCGGCAAGTGCTTGTCTGTCAATCATAAATCTTTGCGGTTTTTTTATTATCAAATTATTAAAAAAATGAGGGAGCACCCTGCCCCCTCACCCGATACTTCTCGAAATGTTAGTGCAAATTTACCACTTTTTTACTTATTATATAGCATTGCACTTCAAAAAGCCCCACTTTGAGTCCAATATTTAACTTTATTTATGTTTATTTGATTTTATTTATCTCTAAATTCCGTCAAAATTCACTATTCCCTGCCACTTTAGCTTTGTTGTTATTTATCAATTTTGTGCATCACAGCCAGTGAGTTCACCAACCGCCGGTAGCCAATTTACCACCATCTACAAATTCTACGGGGGCCATGCGGCTGGAGGGACAAAAAGATAGCCGCCTGCTCGGTTTCAACCCAGTGTGGGCGACTACGAGCAGACGGCTAATTAGTGTAAGTTTTTTTACGAATTCAGTTAAATCTATTACTGATTACTTGATCTTTTCGTAAACATATACTTCGTGGATTTCACCAGTGTAACCTTCGTTAGCGAAAGGACCTTGGCTCATACCGAGGATGATTTGAGTACCACGGTTGTTAAGAACGAGGAGGTCGTCGTTAACTGGGTCGATGCAAAGACCTTCGATTTCACCGCAACGACGGAAGTCTGTCATTTCGCGGAACAAAGTCACCTTGCCACCCATAGCGCCACCTGCGATGAGGCCTGTGCGCTTAACAACCTTACCAGCCTTGTCAGTCTTAACGCTCCAAGGAGTGTCCTTAACAGGTTCTGTACCTTGTACCAAGCCAGTGTAAGGAGCACCTGTGATGTCCATCTTGTAGACGTTGTCAGCGATATGATAAGTTGATTCACCGTCGTCAGCAGCGAGAAGCATTTGACCGTCAGCAATGAAGATACCTTGGCACCAGTATGGTTCTGGACGGCATTGTACCTTAGTGTAGTATTGCTTTGTTTCGAGGCTGTAAGCGTAAACATAACGGCTGTCAACCCAATCAGAAAGCCATACGAGATTGCGCTCGCGGTCTACTGCAACACCAGAAACTTCTACTTGGCCTGATTCAGCACGCCAAGGAATACTTTCGATGTATTTAAGTGTGTTGGCATCATAAATGTCAACGCTGATGTTCACACCACGGCCGAGGTTGAAGTATTCATTACCTGTATAGATCTTGCCATCGTATACGTCGATGTCACCAAAGTGGTTAGCACCGCCCTTTGCAGGATCTGGATTGTTGAACAATGGATCATAATCCTTGCTGTTCTTATCCAAGTTTTGAACGCGTTTCTTTACAAGATTCCAGTTCTTGTCAAATTTATAAAGACCACGAGTGTCAGAAACATAGTAGTAATCCTTATCAGCAGCAATACCTTGACGTCCAGGAACGGTAACAACCTTCTTCAGACGATATTCAGTGCCAATGTGTTGTGCTACTGCACAATTAGCAACGAATACTGTTGCAAGTAATAATAATAACTTTTTCATAATGGTTTTTGTAATTTAAGTGTTGTACTAAAAGGTTTTGTTTTATAATTCAGTTGTCACTTGAGGTTCAATTAGAACTTGAAGAGACCCATAATTTGCACTTGTTCGCTCTTGTCGATAGCAACTTCGTCGTCATACATGAAGTGACCATAGTTGATTTGGAACTTCACGTTCTTGCACAATTGGTATGTGCAACCTACGAGGATACGGTTGTAGTTGTTGGTAGAAGTAGTGTTCACCTTGTCGTTGTACATATCCCAGCGTACGACAGGGAGGAACTTACCAGCGTGGTAGCCTACCAATACGTATGCACCGTCTTCCTTAGCGTAGTCGCCGCCACGGAGAAGACCATACTCACCACGTACGTCAAGGCCGTTAGGATCGTTATACCATGCACCACCTATGAAGCGAGTCATTGAGTTGTACTTACCTGTACCTACGCCTGTGCCACCAGCAAGTGCTTGAGTTGAATATTCACCCCAGTTTACAGAAGCCTTAACGCTCAAGTTCTTGATTGGACGTACGTTAACGCTTGCATATATGTCCTTTGACTTGTTGCGGTCGTCCTTGCAAGGAATAGAACCGTTAGTAAGAGCTACGTCGTAGTGGAAATACTTGAAGCCTTGTCCGCTATCACCGAGGTCACCCATAAACATAACACCGAGGTCACGACCATAATCAATGAAGTTGTATTCATATGGGTTACGGCATGCCATGCGATAAACGATGTTAGAGAAGTCTACAGTTTCCAATGTAGCTGGAGAGACGTCGTAGTTCTCATAGCCAAGAGGAGTGTAGAATTGACCAAAACGGATCTTGAATGCTGGATTGATCTTCCAAGTAGCGAATGCGTCCATCACTTGGATGTTCTTTTGACCATTGCCGTTAGTAGAACCACCGATACCGTTGAATGCTTCGATTTGCAAGCGGAAATCGATGTTGTCGCTCACTTTACCGTCTGCGATAAGGCGAAGACGCTTTGCTTGGAAAGAAGATGAAGATGCATTCTTGTTGTGTGTGTAGTTCCAACCAGTTTGCAAATATCCAGAAATCTTAACAGGCATCTTGTCAAGGAATTCCTTGAAGTTACTTTGAGGAGCTGCTTCAGCTACTGGTTCAGCTACAGCTTCAGTGGTTTCTGTTTCAGCTGCAAAAGCAGTGGCAGAAATTGCCAAACAGCCCACAAACATTGCGATAAAACGTTTCATAATCGTGATGTTTTAAAAGTTAGAAATTAGAAATTTTAGTTGTTTAGTTGTTTATAATAGATATAAATTTTTTCAGTCTTCTGCTATGCCACGTGAGCGCTTGAGCAAGCGTCCAAATTCCTCGATGTTGAGCGCTGTCACGTCGGGTTGCGGATCAGATGCGATAGCCGTTTCAAGGGTGGTTTCGCCCGAAAGCACCAGAACACCCATGCCGCCTGCGTTTTGCGCAGTCTTCACATCGGTGTAGATGCGGTCGCCGCACATCGCTATCTCATCGGGTTGCAAGCCATATTTCTCCACGATGCCGTTGAGCATGCCAGGGTTTGGCTTACCAATCACAATGTCGGCCTTGCGCCCGCACGCTGCCTCTATGCAGGCTTGCAGCGAACCGCAGTCAACCAATATCGTCTCTTGGTCGGTTGGGCACACCCAGTCGGGGTTGGTGGCGATGTAAGGCACACCTTGCGATGCCCACCATGTGGCACGACACAGACGCGAATACACGAGTGTGGTGTCGAATGCCACCACAAGCACGTCGGGGCGCTCTGCAGGATCGTCGGCCACCGATTCAAAGCCAGCTGCCTCAAATTCGGCAATCATACTTGGAGTGCCGAGCAAGAACAGGCGCTTTGCCTCTGGGTGGTGAGTCTTGATATATTCGATTGTAGATACCGCCGAGGTGCACATCTCTTCTTCGCTTGCCTCTATGCCCAAGTTTGCGAGCTTCTTCAGATAATCCTTGAAACTCTTTGTTGGGTTGTTGGTAAGGAACGAATAGCCTATTCCGTTAGCAGTGAGGTCGGCAAGGAATTTCTTGGTATAAGGAAACAGGGTAGAACCCATATAGATTGTTCCGTCCATATCAAGAGCCACATGCTTGATGCGTGCGCAGCGGCGCATCAGTTCCTCGTCGGAATATGGCGACATATATTTATCAAATTCTTTCATTAATCTCTGTCTGTTTAGGTTTTTTGCGAGTGAAATTGTTTCTCTGCTATTATTCGTCGTATTTGATCTTGCTTGCACGTTCGTAGCCGTCGCGTGGAGCCTGCCACATGCTGATGAGGATAAACATACCCACTACAGCCACCACGATGATTGTTTCAAACACGTGTGTCCAGCCATAAGAGTCGGCCACATAGCCCACAAGGATACCCGAAAGACCCGAACCGAGATAACCGAGAATGCCGGCGATGCCGTTGGCACGTGCCGAAGCTTCCTTAGTGGCTTGGTTGCCAAGTTCGATACCGATGAGTGCTTGTGGACCATAGATGCAGAATCCGGCACCCACGAGAACAGCGGCTGTCACAGTAAGGCTTGCAGTTTCTGGCAAGAAGCGGAATATAGTCATGAAGATAGCAGCGCCGAGCATACACATCACGCACATGCGGTGACCCTTGCCGTGGAACAACTTGTCGGTAAGCCAACCAGCCACGAGGGTACCCACGATACCAGCGATTTCAAATGCTGCCACTGTCCAAGCAGCGTCCTTGATATTCAAGCCACGGCTTTCGGTGAGGAATTTTGGACCCCAGTCGAGCACACCCATACGCACCACATACACAAACAGGTTGGCAACGCAGAATGTCCACACCCAACGGTTTTTCCAAACCATCTCAAGTTCAAATCTCTTTCTTGCATTGGCATCCTTAGTTTCATTGAGTTTGCCAAGGCCTGTGTCAGGAAGGTCGGGCAAGCCCACTTCCTTAGGCTCGTCGCGCAAGCCCACGAAGATAAATATAGCTCCAGCCACTGCCAAGCAAGCAGGCACATAGAAGCACCACTTCCATGCTCCGATGTGCGAAGCATAGGCAAGCGCCTGAGTGGTTGGCTCGCCTTTTAAGCCCATATTATTCATAATAGCAGCCACCACCTCTGGGTTGTTGCTCATATCAGTTCCGAGTGAACCCATCAAATATCCGCAAAGCACCACTGCAAGCGAAGCACCGATTGAGTGAGAGCAGTTCCAAACACTCATCTTAGTGGCAAGCTCACTTGGGTGAATCCAGTGAGGAAGAATGCGGGCGCATGGAGGATAACCCATGCCTTGAAAGTATTGATTGAGGATGATAGTGATACCCATCACGAGAATCAGAAATTCCACCATGTGTGGACCATTCTTCTCGCCTGTGATAAGAGCACTGAGGTCGGCGCCATAACCAAACGCAAAGTTAGCAAGGGCACAGAGCAACAAACCCACTGCCATCACTATGCGACCCTTGATGCGGTCTACCACATATCCGTTGATAAATCTTGAGAACCCGTAAACGAGCGAACCGGCAAAAATAATCCAACCGAAGCTTTTGTTTGAAATACCATACTCGGCAGTCAATCCCGGCATAGCCAATGAGAAGTTTTTGCGAACGAAGTAGAATAGCGCATATCCCACCATCGTCACTAATATAGTGCGCACTTGCCAAGAGAGAAAACTCTTCTTGTGCTCACCTAAAGAATTATAAACACTTTCTTTTGCCATTTTTAAACGTTTTAAGGTAGTATATCTTTGTATGTTTTCGTTTCGACACTCTTTGTTTTCGTTACGACGGATTAAAGGTATATCCGATTTTTGTTTTGACCAAATTTTTTTAGTATTATTTTCAACTTATGTAACATTTTTGTCACAATGTAGAGTCCAACAGCAAGTGCAAAATTAGTAAAAGTGTTTAAAGAAACGAT
>CAJLWM010000058.1 GCA_905210415.1 uncultured Prevotellaceae bacterium | reverse complement strand
TTGATTGTTTTTTAATGAGTAATAGCAGGCTATTGCGAATTAAAAACAAGTAAAAGATGCCTTATAAACAACGAAAGACTCCAAGCAGTAGAAATAATTTCAGATATACGTCCTATTGCCCGATTTGGGTTAAATATAATCAAAGGGTCTACGCCTCACAGCGTAAACCCTTTATATCGATTCAATTTAGGTATGCAGAAAGATTTTATTTCTTTTCGTTTTCAATAATGCGGTTAGCTCCCACATAACGGCGCTTGTAGTAGGGCTCTTCGCTCGAACTTACCACCACACCCTTGCCATTGCTTGAGTGGATAAACTCAAATTTGCCGTTTTCCTTCACGTTAGTGACAATACCCACGTGACCAACGCGCTTGCCCACTGCGCGACCGTTGAAAAACACCAAGTCGCCCGGCTTCAACTCGTTCTTTGCCACTGGTGTACCGTTGCTCACCTGTGAGCGCGACGAGCGATTGAGATTATAACCGAATTTCTTAAACACGAAACTTGTGAAACCAGAGCAGTCAAAACCCTTTGGGCTCGAGCTACCGCTGCGGTAGCGTGTACCCTTAAACGTCGATGCATAGTCGAGCAACTCGCGAATCTGATCATATTCGCTGGTGTTGTAGAGCTCCGATTGCTTCATCTGTTCGAGCACGGTGCCTCGCTTGCGACTTGCAAGTTCTTGCGCTGATGCCGACGATGCAGCAACAATCATGACCACTGCCACGATTACCATTCGGATTATGTTGCTCTTATTTATCATCTACGTTTACGTTTTTAGTATTTTGATTTGATTTCTCGTTTGTTGTATTACAAAGTTAGCAAAAACCCGCGGGCGAGAAAAATGCGTTAAAGGTTTGATAACATTTGCGCCACTATGTGCATTTTTAGCCCTAAAATGTGCAATAATTACTGCTCACACACCTCTCGGCACGATTTTTCAGAATCGATTTTCCGCCAGCCCCCAAAATACTAAATTAAAAAAATTACATTTTTTAACATTATTTCTTCTTCTCTAACCTGTTCATTCCCCACATTTTACACACATTACCCATTCTGTGCAACGTTTTTCCCGCTGTCTGAAACGCACCACAACTCATGAAATCATCTTGCTAATCGCAAATGACAGCAACGCAAACACTATTTCTAACAACTGAATAAACTATCCTTCCAACTCCTTTTAATCAACGTTGCCTATATACCCCTCCTGATCATATCCGCGATGATATTTATGTATCATATCTATCAATCGCTGTAGGCTCGGGATGTCTGTAGAGAGCCTTCGAAATCTCTGATATTGGTCATTATATCGCTCTAACGATCCTTTCTGCAGACGCAATTCTATGTCACCAGGAATTAGAAACGAAGAGCGCTCGCCCAGATATTTCTGATACTCCGTTAGAAAAATATTGATGCCTGCAAGATCAAAATCACCGAAGTGCACATACTTATTCGGAATAGTCTGCAACCATGCCCGCAAATCGGTTGATTGCGGATAACGAGACACGAAAAGCAAGCGTTTATTAGGTAACATTGTCAAGAACAAGTTTTTCTGTTGACGAATAAAACGAAAGTTCTCCATATTCTCAACATTTACGATAATCACATCTTCAGGCACATCAAACGACTGCCAATCTACAATAAATGCAAAAGCCCCATCCGGTGGCGCAATTTCTATCTCACGGCCATTTAAGTTGCAACGAATCGGTTCGTATGAATTGACAGGAAACCCGGGGCAAGAACGGGTTGTAACCAGTTTGGAATTGCCCGTATCGGCAGCCTGTTCTGAACGTGTAGCACCTAATAAAAGAGTTTCCTTCAACTTATCCAAATCCCCGAATCGCTCGTCAATATACCTCAACCCTTGCTCTAAACTCTGAGGAGAGGAGGCTATGATACTACTTCTGCCACCATGCGAACGGCTTATAAGCACTCCCTCACGAAGCAACTCTTTCACCCAGTCACCTCTGAGAGAACTGGCAGGAAGAGATTCGCCTGAGCGAAGGCTAATAAGTTTGTCAATAAGGGCTTTAGTTATCTTCATCTGTCATTATCTACTTTTGTGTTATTAGTGGATGCACCACCGTCTGCGATTTACCATCCTTACTCAAAAGATAAGTGTACCGATAGTTTGACACGTTGTAGGTAGTAGGCGAAGAATTAATAAGCCAGATTTTTCGCGCGTTGGCAAAATCAAGAATGCCTTTCACGTTCTGCGGATGCAACTTGCCTATTTCGTCCATCATACAATGTATACTGAAGTCGCCGAACTTACGACTCACTTTCTCCTTAAAGACATTGATGAGCATTATATTTATCATTGCCTTAACCAATGTGTCGGTTCCTTCACTGCCCACATGCGACAGTTTATCTGCCCATCCCGTATCATTATCGTTCTCCACGATGCGAAACTGCAACTGAAAGAGGTCGGACAAAGTAAGATACTGTCGTTGCTGATTGTCATTAAGCGACTTCATAAAATCGTGCAGATGCACCACCGCCTTCTGATTTATCTCATCACGGTTAGACGCCGAAAAGATATTTACCTCACCCATTGCAAACTGATTTTCGTCACGGAAATCCTTTATGCTTTTCATCAGCTGCACCATCTTGTCGGAAGACGGCACTGACCGAAGTTCGATAACCTTTATGACGCCCACAAAATTGCGTTCACGAAAGTCACCGTTGATATCTTTTATGATTCTGCTAACATCCGACTCATGCTTAGTGAGATCTCCCATCTCCGACGAGACACGACCCAAGATATCTACATATCGCTCACTCGTGCGACGGCGGTATTCCTCTATCTTGTTGTTAATCAGAAAATCGTCAAGATTGTTCGCAAAATCAAGGTAGTCCTCATCGGAAGCCAATTCCACACGGAAGTTAAATGTATTCTTAGCCGAGAAATTAGCCTTAAACACATTCACATTTTGCTTTAACCTATCAACCTGTTTCTGACGCGACACAATAATGCTCTTCAAATCATCCACCACTTCACTCGGAGAGCTAAGTGTTTCACGTTCGCGCGCCTCCGGCAGCATAGGAGGGCATAAGATTTCATCGTGCATAAAGTTTTCGGCAACTTGCAAGTCTTTGTCAATGCGCTCCTTTTCTTTCTGTCTTTCAGACAATTCCTTAGCCAGAATATTCAGCCTTTCACTATACTTCTGTCGGTGTTGGTTATACTTATCTTTCAGAGATTGCAGTTTATCAGAAACATTTCTCTTTTTCTCGGCGAACTCTTGTTCACGGTCAAAAAGTTCCGACTTATCTCTTTTATAGTCATACACGAGCTGTCTCTTAGACTCAATATACTTTAATTCTTCTTCTACTGAACCTATCTTTGTCTTGCATTCCTCCACCATACGAGTGTCGGCACCTCGACCGCGCAATTCATTATTTTCCAGTTCTTGCAGACGCAGCAACTCTATTTTCGTCTTATCCTCTTGCTGCTTTATCTCGCCTTGGAGTGCGTCTTCCTGCTCTTTATAAAGTTTAAAAGCATCATCCTTAGCCTTCTGATATAGTTTCTCCTCCGAACCAAGTCGCTTCTGCTTTTCAGATTCCACTTTCTTCAAAGCCTCGATTGCTTTACCTTTACGATCAGTAATTTCTCTACAGCGATTGTTAAGTTCCTGTTTTCTTGCCTCAACTTCTTGCTTAGCCTTTGCCTCAAAGTCATCAATCTTGAGTTGTATTTCTTTACGCTTTTGTGGAATAGTGTTCAGTTCGGTTTCATATTCAGCCTTCTGATTTTTCAGTTCCTTCATTTTTGGCGAGAAGCCACGCTTCAAGTCTTCAAGACGCTTCACTTGCTGTTTATTCAGGTCACCATATTCATCTTCTAACTTTTTAATAGCAGATTCTATGATAGCCTTTTCTTCCTTAAGTTGGGTAGGTTTTCGCACAGAAACAGGCAAGTCTACAAGGTCGAGTCTAACACCGAAAAGCGACGTACCGCTGTCGTTTTGCGGATGCAACCCTGTTCTATACAGCACACTTTCCTCGTTGATTATTTTACCAATATTCTGTTCCCAACCTTTTTTATTTTCCTCAAGCCATTCATAGAGAGAGCCTTTGGTGCGAGCCAATAGGCCATCAATCTCGGCAAGCTTTGCCGACTCTACTTCAATGGAACGCCTATTTTCGTCCTGACAACTTTTACAATCTACCAAAATTTCGGCTTCTTGCTTTTCGTATTCAGTTTGCAACTTGCTTATTTTCTCCTCAGTTGTAGAAACGAGCCCGCCTAATTCTTTTTCCCGTAGCGCCAGTTTATCCAACTGCTTGCGCAAGGACTCAAGTTCTTCGCGGAAAGGCTGCAAAAATTGGAGCCTGTAAATTTCTTTATCTATTTCACTCAACTCAGTTTTAAGCGAGTCGATGATATTGTTTGCATTTTCTAATTTTTCGACAAAATCAGAATCAACATCTTTGCATCTATCAGTATAATTTTTATGCAAACGCTCGTTGGCCTTCTGATTTTCTTGTCTATATCCCACTATCAAATTTTCATGCTCCCGTCTATAGCTATCCAACTGATTCTCTATATTCTGGCGAAGAGAAGCATATTTCTTGGTGACATCATCATAGTGTTTTGTCAGTTCCAAAAGGCGTTCCTTTTCGCCATCGAGTTGTTGCTTTAAGGCCTGCTCCTTTTCATATCGCTTCAGGACCTCCTCTATACGCTCTGCAGCATAAATGTTTTTGCGCTCCTTCAAGCGCTTTAAGCTATCGTTTATTACACCTTTTTCCTGGTCAAGTTTGGATTTTTCCGCTTCATATTTCTGCTGCGCTTCGTTAAGCAACCGTTTTTGAGTATTCTGTTGCTCATCAAGCCAAACAATTCGATTTTCCACCAAAGTCAGTTTTTCTCTCGAAACACGCACCGCATAATTCAGTTCACCGCAAAGTTCGGCAATCCGTTGCTTCATCGACAACAGTTTGCGATATGCTTCCACCACGGCATCTGCCTGTTTGCGCACGCGGTTGTCTCCTTTATACCAACAAGATATATCCTTATACTCCTGCTCAAAATCAGACACCTGCCTACGGAAATAACCCAAATCTATATTAGCCTCTTCCTCATCCATCGAACGTATGATTATGTCCTTTATGAAGTTTGCATCCAAGCGTGAGTTGAGAAACACATTCTGAATGCTTCGGGGAATGTTCTGATATCGATTGGTTTCCATAAGACAGAAGCGCGACAACTCCTTATCTACGGCTTTTATGTTGCCATAAACGATGTCGCGAAACTGCTCATAGCGGTCAATAATCTTACTCATATAGCAATTGCCAAGGCGATTACGTATCACCTTTACCTCTGCCGTCACCTCACCATTGGCATCAATGAGCCATTCCTTACGATACGCGTCATTTATGAAGCGATAGCAGGCGCGCCCCGACGAACGGAATACAAGCACACAAAATGGGCCGTGCTCATGCTCCACTTCATACACTATATATGAATTGGCATGTGGCAGATAAAACTCATCAAACGACTTCATCTCCTTAGGTATACCCAAGTGTAGTTTGTCGGCGTTATAGAAGAACAATATGGCCCTTAGCAAGGTGCTTTTACCCACACCTTGAGTGCCGATGAAATGCACATTGCCATCCAAGCGCACTTCTGCATAGCGTATGTGCGCGCTGTTTACAAATACTATCTTGCGTAATGCTCTCATTCCTGTTCTGTTTCTATTATGGTAAGACAATCTATCACTTTCTCTATGTAATGAAAGGCTGAGGTCACCTTGTATGTATTATCCAAATCGTTCTCAATCTCCACAAACCCCATCTTGTCCATTTCATTGATGAGTTTATCAATCTTTTCGTCATTGGTCTTGAGGTCTGTATAGAGATGCCGGGCTTTTTCCTTCAATTCAATGTCACTCGAAAATTTTTCAAGGATATTAGACTTTCGAAAAGAGAAACCAGGGCCAAACGCGGTATTAAATGTCTTGAGGAAGTCAACTCGATCTATCCACGTAGCCAAACGCTGCACCTTGTCAGCCAAATCCATCTTGCTCTCTGAGCGAGAAAAATAGTAATAACCATTTCCGCCCTCCAGCAAGAAGCCTATCCCCTCATAATACTCTTGATATTGCTGAAAATCATCCTCTATGGCATCATATAGATGCGCACGCTGTTGTGAGATAGAATTCTGCGAAATAAATCCGCCCTTGCTAAGTATTTCAAATATTTCTTTCGTATATCGCATAATATTAGGCTATTTTAGGATAAATCAATGGATATTCCACTCCATTGTAATTATGATACTCGTCGCTTATCGACAACTCATCGAGATATTGCGCAGCTATCTGGCAGAAAAGCACGAGTTTGTCTTCTTCGTTCATCGGCTTGCGATACCCCGAGAAATTCATAACGAAGTGGAAAAGATTATCGCCCGATGCCATAAATGCCACCTTCACCTCATTCACATCCACCATCTGCAACACCTGTTGCTGTTCGTTGAGTTCGGTCTCCGTGAGTGGCTCTGCCAGGTTTCCTTTGCGCAAGCGGTCGTTACCCTTCCCCTTTGCTATTTCTTGCAATATCTTAAGCCCGATGTCAGAGGTACGAAGCATCGACAACGACACTTTCAGAGTGTAACGCGGACGAGGCTCCATCCATACAGGATTACTTGCCGACATCTTTGCCCTTATGTCGGTGTTAGTCTCAAGGAGCATCTGGTCGCGCAGATATTTGAGCTTCTGCACTTTTTCGAATAAGCGGTTCTGATATTCAATCAGATTAAGATAGTTGATTATCTGACGGTCAAGCTCCAATAGGTTGTGATACACCTCCCTCAATTGCAATTTCACATCAGTCACCGTTTCTTTCAACTGCACATCCGCAACCATGAAGAATGTTGACTGCTTCTCATCTATCACCTTCTCACACTCGTTGATGAGAACAGCAATATCCCTACGTTTCTCGTCGAGATGCACCAATTTCTTTTTCTTGATGGCAAAGGTTGGTTCATTTTTATATGTGTTGTCGATGTTGCGTTTCAGGTCAATCACATTTCTCAGCGTTGTTTGGGCTATATTGCGCAGAATGCGCTTCACATCCTTCAAGTATCCATATTTTCGCTGTGGGTTGCTTTCACTTTGATAATAGTCGATAGCAGAATTCAGATTACCTATGCTCTCCTTCACGCTCGCAACACTTATCTCCTCATTAACCTCAAGCACTTCCTCAAAAAATTTGAGATACAAATCCTCAAGTTCTATAAAGTCGCCTTGCTCCCTGATAACTCCAAACCTTCGCAAAAATTCAATACTTTGGTCTTTATTTGATGCCAATTCTCGCGCTACATCATAACGAAACGACAGCCGTTTGCGGTCTTGAAACAACCCATGCAGCAACTTTCGTTCTCTATCCAGAGCACGAATGAGTTCATCAATAGATTGAAAATGAGACAGCGTGTCCATAGTTTGATTGTTGGTGAATTATACGTTCTAAAAAGGTTGGTTTATTCATCAAAGATACAAATAAATAATGATAAGTATGTGCTATTTCTCCACTTTAATACGCACTGCCCTACAATTTAGCACACAAACACAATTCCAAGTCGTTGGACAAGATTGCTTCGCCGGCCTCTATCGCGACTCAGCAAATCGGCAGAAATCTACCCTCGCTGCTCTATCGGGTGGCTGCACTCGGAAATATCAACATGAGCAAGCTCTGTTGATTATTTCTCTTCGGTTTGCACTATCGTTGGATAAGATAGGCTGCACTCGGAAATATCAACACGAGCAAGCTCTGTTGATTATTTCTCTCGTTTGCACTATCTTTGCAGACAGATTACTTTAGCAACGAAACATGAGAATAGATATACTTACGGTGATGCCTGAAATGCTCGACTCACCACTCAACTGCTCAATACTTAAGCGCGCACAAGACAAGGGTCTGGTGGAAATAGCTGTGCACAACCTGCGCGACTTCTCGCTCAATAAGCACCGCAAGGTTGACGACTACCCTTTTGGCGGCGAGGCTGGTATGGTAATGCAGATTGAACCAGTTGACCGCTGCATCACTATGCTTCAGGAGCAACGTCACTACGACGACATAATTTTCACTACGCCCGACGGCGAACAGTTTTCGCAACCTATTGCCAACCAACTGTCGCTCGCCGAGAACCTCATTATATTATGTGGCCACTACAAAGGCATCGACTACCGCATTCGCGAGCACTTTGTCACTCGCGAGATCTCTATCGGCGACTATGTGCTCACTGGCGGCGAAATTCCCGCTGCCGTGATTGCCGATGCTGTGGTGCGCCTAATCCCTGGCGCCATCGGCGACGAGCAAAGCGCCTTGAGCGACTCGTTCCAAGACAATCTGCTGGCACCGCCTGTCTACACCCGTCCTGCCGAATACAAGGGCTGGCGCGTGCCTGACATCTTGCTCTCGGGCAATCAGGCGAAAATCGACGAGTGGAAGCACAATCAAAGCATGGAGCGAACCATGCGTCTGCGTCCTGATTTGCTCAACGACTAACTATAACAGAATAACAATATGGCAGAAACACAAAACAATTGGAAAGGACTTCGCCCAAAATGGATTCCATCGTGGGTGAGTGTCACATTCGTGGCATTTGTGGTGTTTATCGGCGCCATGATGTTCTACGGCGAATCGAGCTACGTGAAGTCAAACAACTACACTCAGCAGATCAATCAACTGAAAAACGAAATCAAAGAAAACCGCGACTCTGCCGCCTACTACAACCAGAAGGTGAACGAACTCAACACCGACAAGGAGCGTCTGGAGCATATCGCCCGCGAGAAATACGGCATGAAGCGGCTCAATGAGGACGTCTATCGCACCGACATCCCCTAAACGCCACGTGGACAAGGTGCTAAAAACATACAACAAGCAGAAATTAACTTCAATATGGGAAAAATAAGCAAACAAACTATGGCGAATGTGCAGGCCATACTACTCAATCTCGGCTTGCTCACCATGCTTGT
Source organism: uncultured Prevotellaceae bacterium (assembly GCA_905210415.1). Classification (GTDB taxonomy): domain Bacteria; phylum Bacteroidota; class Bacteroidia; order Bacteroidales; family Muribaculaceae; genus SFTJ01. The sequence goes on along the minus strand of CAJLWM010000058.1, from coordinate 3,842 downwards.
GGCTGCAGCCTTTCCGCTGCTCGGCATCTGGCACGAGGGCTTGATGCTCATGCGCTATGTATATGCTGCCGGTGCGGCTATGACGGTGGTGGCTCGCCTGCTATATGTGTATGAGGGCAAAAACCTACGCATCAAGCGCCTTCACGGCTTGGAACGCATGTCGGCGCTGCTCTACTGCGTGTCGGCATACCTGCTATTTGACATCGGCGACCAGCTCGGCGGCACCGACTGGATAGCATTTCTGCTCGCCGGAGCCATCGTACAGCTCTATGCATCATTTATGATACAGCGCGAGGAGAAAAAAGACGCCAAGAAATAAGTGTCTCCACAGGCCTCATCTTACGCGGCAACTTGCCGCCAACTGGCATATAGGGATTTTTACATATACGGCCTGAAGGTCGATTCGGGTTTAATACACAAAACGCCCTATAAAAACTCTAAAAAACCCTTAAAATGCCGATAGTCAGAGTAAATTTTACTACTTTTGCATTTTGAATCGATTAATTGACAACAATGAAGAAAGTATATAGTACACTATTTTTGGTGGCATTGATGGCCATCGCCACTGTGGCACAACTCAATGCACAAGGTATCACAAGCCCTTACTCTAAATTCGGCTACGGCCTTCTCGGCGATGGTGCCACTGGCATTCAGCGCAATATGGGCGGCGTGGGCTACGCTATGCAAAACGGCAAAATGGTCAACGCCATGAACCCTGCTTCGTATGCAGCCACCGACTCGCTCACATTCCTCTTCGACATGGGTCTCGACCTCAACCAATCGTGGTCGCAAGACGGCAGCGAAAAAGGCACATCATTCGGCGGCGGACTCGACTACATCGCCATGCAATTTAAGATTGCCAAGAATATGGGTATGAGCGCCGGTGTGATTCCATTCTCTTCGGTGGGCTACAACTACGGAAAAGACATAGAGAACGGTAGCGACCAACGCTCAGGCGAAGGCGGCATCAACCAGCTTTATCTCGGTTATGCCATCGCTCCTGTCAAGGGATTGTCGGTCGGTTTCAACGCCGCTTACATGTTCGGCACCACCGTCAACGACATTCTCGCAAGCAGCACAGGCGCGGGCTCTACCACACTCTACGAACGCATCATCAAGGTGCGCGACTGGAACCTACAATTCGGTGCGCAATACACCATCAACCTCAACCGCAAAAACCGTGCTACCATCGGTCTCGTTTACTCGCCTGGCAAATCGTTCCACGGCGAGACTTGGGGCACCTACTACGATAGCCAAGACAAGAAATTCCAATCGACCGACACCATCGGTTTGGGCGGCAGATACAGCCAACCTGCCACCTATGGCGCTGGTCTTAGCTACACTTTCAACAACCGACTCACTGCCGAGGTAGATTTCACTTATCAACCTTGGAAGAATGCCAAGTTCACTCCGCTGCCAAGTTTCGACACCGAAGGCACAACCCTCAATTTCAACAACCGCTGGAAAGTGGCTGCCGGTTTGGCCTACACCCCTAACCCTCGTGGCGGATACCTTAAGCGCACCACATATCGCATGGGTGGATACTACAACAACGACTATATGAATATCCGTGGCAACTCAGTGCGCGACTACGGCGTGAGCGCCGGCGTAAGCCTGCCTGTGCCTGGCGGAAAGACTCTCGTGAACATCGGTGTGGAATACAAGCACCGCTACTCATCGCCTACGGTGATGGTGAAAGAAGACTACCTCAACATCACATTGGGCGTGACATTCAACGAATCTTGGTTCTGGCAAAACAAAATCCGATAACTCACCGTAAGCACTCCGTGGGAATGGCTTCGTCGCGCCACATATTGCTATCGTTGCTGCTTTTCAGCCTCGCTATCTCTTGCACCAAGGAGGTTGAAAAAGCACCGTCGAAGCCCTTAGACCCCGACAAAGTGCCGATGATGGTAACCCACAACGTGAAAACCCTCATCAGCGACTCCGGCACCACGCAATACCGCATCACCACACCTGTGTGGTATGTCTACGACGGAGGCGAAAAGCCTCGCTGGAACTTTCCCGAAGGCGCCTACCTTGAGCAATTCGACAAGAAATTCAACGTCATCGCCACCGTGCGCTGCGATTCGGCAATGTACGACACTCGCATGCAATTATGGCGCCTTGATGGCAATGTGCGCATACAGAACGTTAATAAAGAGCTGATTCTCACCAACCAACTCTTTTGGGACCAACGCTGGCAAGAGGTGCGCAGCGACTCTTTCATCCACATTGAGCGCATCGACCGCGTAATAGAAGGCTATGGTTTTAAATCAAACCAAAACCTCACCAAATATCAAATCAACCGAGTGATGGCAATCCTGCCAGTAGACGAATCGCGCATGGCAGGCAACAACACCGCTCAACCCTAACCTCTCGTGGGCGAAGCCCACCACAAAACTCTTATCACTTCACGACTATGGAAATTTCTACCAACATGCTCATTCTCACATTAGTATCAATGGTATTCTCGGCATTCTTCTCAGGAATGGAGATTGCCTTTGTTACATCTAATGCTGTGCGTGTGGAGATTGATGCTGCCAAAGGCGGATTTTTCAGCAAGATAGTCAACCTCTTCTACCACAACAAAAACATGTTTATCTCCACCCTGCTCGTGGGCAACAACATAATGCTCGTAATCTATGGTATGGGCACCTCGATGCTGATGGAGGACTGGCTGCGCACATGGCTCCCCAACGACGCCCTGGTGCTATTGGTGCAAACCCTCATCAGCACCGGCATCATCCTCATCGTGGGCGAATTTGTGCCGAAAACCATCTTCCGCATCAACCCCAACGAGTCGTTGCGCACATTCGCGTTGCCGCTGCTGCTATGCTACGCCGTGCTCTACCCCATCTCTTGGCTATCGTCGGCGCTATCCACTCTGCTCATGAAGCTTTTCGGCGTCAAGGCCAACGGCAAGCAGCTGGGATTGATCACCGTGGGCGAGCTCGATGCCTATCTGCAAGAGACCATCGACACCCGCGAGGACGAAAACGCCACTGTGGAGAAGGAAGTGAAGATTTTCCAAAACGCGCTCGAATTCTCTAATATGCACCTGCGCGACTGCATGATACCACGCAACGAGATTGTGGCCATCGACATCGACAACACCTCGCGCGAGCGACTGTCGCGCATGTTCACCGAGACCGGCCTATCTAAAATCCTCGTTTATCGCGAAGACATCGACAATATTCACGGATACATACACGTCTGCGAGTTGTTTAAGAGCGAATCCGACTGGACCAAACACATCAAACCAGTGATGTACGCCCCGGAAACCATGCTCGCCAAGCAACTTATGCAGAACATGCTCGGCGCCAAGAAGAGCATCACTGTGGTGGTAGACGAGTTTGGCGGCACCGCCGGAATGGTGACCGTGGAAGACCTAGTGGAAGAAATCTTCGGCGACATCGAGGACGAACACGACCGCAAGCGCAAGAAATTAGTGTCGCGCAAGGTATCTGACAATGTGTATGAACTCGCAGGACGCCTCGAGATAGAAAACATCAACGAGCAATACGACCTCGATATTCCAGAGGACGACGACTATCAGACACTCGCCGGTTTTCTGCTGTTTCACCTCGAAGAATTGCCTGAAGAGGGCGAGACATTCCGCATCGACAATTTCATCTTCACCATATTGAAGAAAACTGCCGCTAAAATCGAGCTCGTCCGCCTCGAAGTGGTATCCGACGACGACAACAAAGAATAACCCCCACCCACAGATAACACCCGCCCCGTGGCGGATTTTCTCACGCAGAAGGTGGTTTAATCTCACGCAGATACCGCAGATTTAACGGTTTTTTGGTTTTTCGGTGTCGATGGACATCATCCCG